>JBOHED010000695.1:0-3122 GCA_050700915.1 Actinopolymorphaceae bacterium
CATTGCCGACCCCGAACTGCGAGACCCGTATGCCAGGTGACGAACACGGCCTAGTCGACACCAACATCCTGATCCTGCGAAACGGAATCGATCCTGCGGAGCTGCCAGGCGTTCTGTCCATCAGCGCCGTCACCCTTGCCGAGCTGTCCGCAGGACCACATCACGCGACGGAACCCGACGAGCGAGCGCGCCGCCTCGACCTACTCCAACGCGCTGAATCGGAGTTCGATCCGCTGCCGTTCGACGTGGAAGCTGCCCGGGCTTTTGGCCGGATCAATGCCGCGGTACTGGCTTCGGGGCGGAAACCGCACGGACGACTCGCGGATCTCATGATCGCAAGTACGGCGACAGCCAACGGGCTACCACTGTTCACGACCAATCCGAAGGACTACGACGGACTGGCCGGCCTTCTGACAGTTGTCGCGGTCAAACGACCCTCGCAACCGGGCCGCCCACCGCGATGACCTCTCGCAGGTGCGGCGACGCGACGCTCTTCCGCAAGGCATACGGCCGCCGATAGACGCCGAACCGACGCTCATGAATCCCTGACGTGGGCTTCAGCGACCTTCGGCGGCGCGAAGACCAACCAGCCGTCGAGAAGCGCGGTTCGCAGCGCGGCGTCGGACACCTTCGACAACTGGATGAGGACCGCGGAATAGCCGTCGAAGTGCGGGATCGTGAAGAAGGCGTCGGACTCCGCGGCGAGCACCGCTTCCTTCTCGTTGAGGTCCTCGACCCGAACCGCCAGGATGGGACCGTCGGGCGGGGTCGCGTCGCCGAACCGTTTCAGATCAGCCTTGCTGAACGGGCGTTCCCACGCGAACGCCTTCTTGTTGACCGACCAGGTTCGGTTGCCGTGACGTTCGTGCTCCACCGTCTCTGGCAGGTCCGCGACCAACCGGGCCACGTCGTCGAACGTCACCATGCCTGCCACCCTACTGTGCGGCGCCGTGTGTACACATTCGATGTACACTCAACCCATGGACGAGACCGAAACCCGGATCATGAGCGTGCGAGACGCGCGAGCGCATCTTGCCGAGATCGTCACGGGCGCCACCGATGGAAACCCCACGCTGATCACTCGTAACGGAGAGCCGGTAGCTGCCGTCGTCTCCCTGGAGGAGTACGAAATCATCGAAGAGGTGATCGATGAGGCGTTCTCCCGACGCGCGGACAAGATCATCCAAGAGGAGTCTGGAGAGCAACTCCACAGCATGACCGAGATCATCGCCGACCTTTTCGATGCTCACCGACTCCCCAGGGGAGCTGCGTGAAGTACGACTTCCAGTGGAGCAGCCACGCCCGGCGCGCCTTACGCACCCTGCCACGAGAGGTCGCCGTACGCCTGCTGCTGGCGTTGACTCCGTTGGGCGAGGATCCTCGTAGGAATGACGCCGACATCAAGAAGATGGTCGGTGGAAACGACCGATATCGCTTGCGGGTGGGGAACTACCGAGTCATCTACGAGATTCGAGACACCCAGCTGATCATCTGGCACGTAGACGTGGGGCATCGCCGAGACATGTACCGGCATGGATGGATCACCACGGTTTGATGTCGCGGGCGGCCACCAGCTGCACAGCAACGACGCGGACATCGCTGAGATGAACCGACGAAAGCCGACCCAGGTCTTCCGGGTCGCTGGTAAGGACCTGATCTCCGGGCTGGGCAAGCAAGGCGACCAAAGCATCGACGACATCGGATGTTCCGGCGCGAGCCAGCAGACTTCCAGCTGACTTCGCCTCATGAAGTCCAGCATCGCGGACATCGATCATGGCGAGAGCCCGCGCCAAACGCGCCTGTCGACTCCCATCGCGCCAGGCCTGGCCTACTACCGGTGCAGTCGTCACCAGATCAGCTCTCGGCAACGTTTCGCGCAGTTCGTCCGAAATGGTCTCAGCGGTTGTTCGCGGTGCCGTCAGCACGCCACGATCCTGGCGGCTGGCCAGCTTGGCAAGGTTCGTCGCGATGTCGTCCAGCGCGAGGTCGAGGTAGTCGGCGAGCACCGCCACGTACCAGAGCACGTCGCCCCTGGGGATCGCCAGAACGGGGCGCTCTATTCGAGCCCGGCGGAAGTCTTGGCGCGGATGAAGACGGCGTCGAGCATCGGCTCGGTGAGCTTGCCCGTGAAGGTGTTCTGCTGGCTTGGGTGATAGGAGCCGATCAGCAGAACGGTCCCGGAGTCCCGCGAGAGCCGCGCCTCGGCGCCGTGGCCGAACTTCGGCTTCGGTTTCGGTACGACGTGGCCCGCCGCGGCAAGGGCGCGCAATGCGGAGTCCCAGGCGTACGAACCCAGCGCCACCACGGCACTGACCGTTGGCGCGCACAGCTCCACTTCCCGTACAAGCCAAGGAAAACAGGTGTCCCGTTCGACCGGCAACGGCTTGTTGGCCGGCGGTGCGCACCGGACCGCAGCGGCGACGCGGACGCCGAGCAGCCGCTGATCGTCTCCCGCGGACGTGCTTGTTGGCGACGCCGCGAGGCCGACCCGGTGCAGCGACGCGAAGAGCCAGTCGCCCGAACGGTCGCCGGTGAAGATCCGCCCGGTCCGGTTGCCGCCGTGCGCCGCCGGTGCGAGACCGACCACGAGAATCCTGGGCGCGTCGTCACCCCATCCGGCGACCGGCCGGCCCCAGTACGGCTCCCCCGCGAAGGCCCGGCGGCGCTCGTTCGCCACCTGCTCGCGCCACGCGACGAGTCGCGGGCATGCCCTGCACACCGACTGGCGCGCGGTGAGCTCGCGCAGATCGGGCGCCGATCGGGCAAGGCGCACCACGTCGGCGGCACGGTGCGCGACAGGCGTGTCCGGTGCCGCCGGATCATCCGGCCACCCGGATCCCGGCGGCACCGGACTCGGGTAGCTCACCCCGGTCACCGGGTGCGGCATCCGCTCAGTCACGCCGCTGGGCCCCTCACACCGGCGTACGCCAGACCGGTCATCCGGCACGCCCCAGGACGGCGATCAGCGAGACCAGCCGGTGCGCGGTGGGAAAGTCCGGCGCACGGTAGCGCACCGTCGTACCCGCCGGCCGTTCCATGCCGGGTACCAGCAACGCGAGTTCGGCCATCGCCGGCGTGAGGACGTCGACCTCCAGCGACACCGCCCCGGCGTAGCGTGGCGG
>JBOHED010000696.1:0-3608 GCA_050700915.1 Actinopolymorphaceae bacterium
CCTCGCCAGCTCCGCCGGACCGACTCCGCCGGCCACGGCGGAGCCGCAGCCGATCGCGCAGTGGCGCAGCTACTGGGTCGACTCGTTCCGCCCGAGCATCTACACGCCGGAGAACGTCGACCGGCTGATCGTCGATGCCGAATCCGTCGGAGCCAACGCCCTCATCGTGCAGGTCGGCCGCTGGATGGACTGCTTCTGCAACCGATCCGCCTTCCCGCGTACCCACGTCGCGATCGACCCGAACTTCGACCCGTTGGACGACGTGATCGAGAAGGCCCACGCTGCCGGCATCGAGGTGCACGCCTGGGTCAATGCCACTCCGATGTGGAACTCCGCCACTCCCCCGCCGTCGCCGGAGCATGTGTTCCACACCCACGGTGAGACGGCAACCGGTGCCGACCGGTGGCTCAACAAGCGGGTCGACGGGGCCGAGCGGGTCAACACGATGAATCTCATGGACCCCGCCAACCCGGCGGCGGCCGACTACGTGGTCGACGGGATCGCCAGCATCGTCGACGAGTACGACATCGACGGCATCAACCTCGACTACATCCGCTATCCCGACTACAACTCCACGACCGAGGCGAGTGACTGGGGCTACTCGGGGGTGTCGCTGCGGAGGTTCCGCGAGTCCACCGGGCGCACCGACACGCCGGCGCCGGGCGACGCCGAATGGAGCGACTGGCGCCGCGCGCAGGTCACCGCGCTGGTCCGCAAGATCTACGTGTCGATGTACGAACGCAAGCCGCAGGCCCGGCTCTCGGTCAACGGCATCACGTACGGCTTCGGCCCACAGACCGTCGGAGGTTGGGAGCGCACCCGTACCTACGCGGAGGTCATGCAGGACTGGAAAGGCTGGCTCGACGAGGGGATCATCGACACCACCGTCGCCATGAACTACAAGCGGGAGCATCTGCCGGACCAGCACCAGATGTTCCGCGAGTGGAACGAGGTCCTCGCCGACTGGCAGGCGGGCCGGCACAACGTCGTCGGCCCGGCCGGCTATCTCAACAGCGTGCCCGACAGTGTGCGCCAGGCGCGCGCGTCCTTCACCACCACCGCGGCCGGCAACGAGGTCGTGGGCTGGAGCGGCTACTCCTACGCCGTACCCAGCGCGGCGGCCAATGCCGATCCCGCCCTCGCCGACTCCGAACGGGCCGCGCTCGCCTCCGCATTCACGCGGCAGGATCCGACCGGCGCCGACGAGCCGCTCTTCGCCCGACCGGCCAAGGTTCCGGAGATGAGGTGGAAGACCAGGCCCAGGACCGGCGTCGTCAGCGGGGACCTCAGTGCCGGGGACGGCGTGCCGTGGGACCAGCGCGCGGTCAGCGTGCGCGACCTGCGTACCGGCGAGAAGGTGGCGTCGGGACTCACCGACGGCAGCGGATGGTTCGGCATCGTCGACGTGCCGCCCGGTCGCTGGAAGGTCGGAGTAGACCTGCCCGGAGCGCACGACCTGGAGACGGTCGTCCACGTCAGGAAGGGCCGCGTGAGTACCGTGGAGTTCGGGTAACGGCGGGCCCTCAGAGAACTGGCAGCATGCGGTCGCGTTCGAACGCCGTGACCTGCTGGCGGTACTCCTCCCACTCCGTCCGCTTGTTGCGGAGGAAGAAGTCGAAGACGTGCTCCCCCAGCGTCTCCGCGACGAGTTCGCTGCTCTCCATCACCCGGATCGCCTCGTCGAGGCTCTGCGGCAGCGGGTCGATCCCGAGCGCCCGGCGCTCACCTTCGGTGAGGGACCAGACGTCGTCCTCCGACCCCGGTGGCAGGTCGTAGCCATGTTCGACACCCTTGAGCCCGGCGGCCAGGATCACGGCGTACGCCAGATAGGGGTTGGCCGCCGAGTCGAGGGAACGGAACTCGATCCGCGTCGACTGTCCCTTCGTCGGCTTGTACATCGGCACCCGCACCAGGGCGGAGCGATTGTTGTGGCCCCAGCAGATGTATGCGGGCGCCTCGCCACCACCCCACAGTCGCTTGTACGAGTTGACCCACTGGTCGGTGACGGCGGAGATCTCGCTGGCGTGGCGGAGCAGCCCGGCGATGAAGGACCTGGCCACCTTCGACTGGTGGTACTCCGCACCTGACTCGAAGAACGCGTTCCGGTCGCCCTCGAACAGCGACATGTGGGTGTGCATCCCCGAGCCCGGGTACTGCGAGAACGGCTTGGGCATGAACGACGCGTAGATCCCCTGGCTGAGTGCGACCTCCTTGACGACGACCCGGAAGGTCATGATGTTGTCGGCGGTCGCGAGGGCGTCGGCGTACCGCAGGTCGATCTCCTGTTGCCCGGGCGCGCCCTCGTGATGGCTGAACTCCACGGAGATCCCCATCGCCTCCAGCATCGTGATCGCCTCGCGCCGGAAGTCCTGGCTCATCCCGTGGGCCGTGTGGTCGAAGTAGCCGCTCCGGTCGACCGGCACCGGCGCCCGGCCCTTCTCCGGCATGTCCTTGAAGAGGAAGAACTCGATCTCCGGGTGGGTGTAGAACGTGAAGCCGAGGTCGGCCGCCTTCCCCAGGGCACGCTTGAGGACGTAGCGCGGATCGGCGTACGACGGGGAGCCGTCCGGCATCAGGATGTCGCAGAACATCCGTGCCGTGCTCGGTGAGCTCCCCCGCCACGGCAGGATCTGGAACGTCGCCGGGTCGGGCTTGGCCAGCATGTCGGCTTCGTAGACGCGGGCGAACCCCTCGATCGCGGAGCCGTCGAAGCCGATCCCCTCGGCGAACGCGCCCTCGAGCTCGGCCGGCGCCACCGCCACGGACTTGAGGAAGCCGAGGACGTCGGTGAACCACAACCGGACGAAGCGCACGTCGCGTTCCTCGAGAGTACGGAGGACGAATTCCTGCTGCTTGTCCATGCTCATCCATCCCTGCGCTCATCGTCAGCGGTCCCAGCTGGGTACCAGCCAGTGACCATCAGTATCACTCCGCGGTTTCCGACAGATTGCCTCCCCGGGGCCTCGCGGGGTGCGGGAATCAGTCGCGCGCACGATCATCGACTGCCGAACCGGGACAAGGGCTGGGCGGCGTCCGGTTTGTGCACCGTTGATCGGCTTGCTCCCGACCCCGTGACGACAGGCGGCGGCCGGATCGGGAAGCGGCCACGGGCGTAGCTTCGGCCGGCATGCGCCGACCGACTACCCTCGGAGCGTGGCACAAATCCGCCTCGCGCTCGCCCAACTGAACGTCACGGTAGGTGACATCGCCGGCAACGCCGATGCCATCCTGCGGTGGGCTCAGCATGCCGCCGACCGCGGAGCGCATGTCGTCGCCTTCCCGGAGATGGCCCTGACGGGCTACCCGGTCGAGGACCTCGCCCTTCGCACGTCCTTCGTCGAGGCGTCCCGTGCCGCCATGGAGGACCTCGCCGCCGGGCTCTCCGCCGCCGGGCTCGGCCAGCTCGTCGTGGTCTGCGGCTACCTCGACAAGGCGCAGGGGTCGACGGACCAGATCGGCCGGCCCAAGGGCTCCCCGCACAACGCCGCCGCCGTCCTCCACGATGGCAAGATCGTCACCAGGGCGATCAAGCACCACCTGCCCAACTACGGCGTGTTCGACGAGTACCGCTACTTCGTGCCCGGTGAGAGCCTGCAGGTCGTCACCGT
>JBOHED010000697.1:0-3953 GCA_050700915.1 Actinopolymorphaceae bacterium
GTCGGTGAGCAGTCCACGCAAACCGTACGCACGCACTTCCAGACCGTGACCCGGTTCGCTGACGATCTCCGACAGCCTGGTGTGGCGCCGGTTGTGCTCCATCGTTGCGGTGACCGCGTGCCGGAACCGCCGTGCGCCGAAGGCCGACGCCCACAACCGCAGGAGTCCCAGCAGAGGCAGCGTCAAAAGCAAGGGGTGGATGCCCGCAAGGAGGACGAGCACGGTAGTGGTACTGACCAGGACCGCCAGACCGCTGCCGATGGTGCCCGCGGTGCCCTTCAGACGACGGAACTCATCACGGGCGGCACCGAGCCGATCGGCGATCTCGGGCTGCTCGTGGTGGGCGATCCCCGGAGGCGTTGTGGCAAGGTCCAGCAGTTCGCGCTGCAGCCCGAGCTCGATCCCGTCCTCGAGCCGGTGCCGTACGGCGTCGGACAGCACCAAACCGCCGAACGCGACCGCCAGCGATCCGAACAGGATCGCCGCACCCAGCATCACCGAACCCTGCCCGGTCACGGCGTTCACCACGCGGGCCACACCGTAGGCCTGCAAAGGCCCCGCGACGGCCATCACCACCACCATCAGCAACTCGGCCGCAGCCAACCACGGAGACGCCGCGATCGTCAGCCGCACCAGGGTCACCAGTGAGTCCCACCGCTCACGCACCCTGCTCCCCTCCCACATAATGCGCCGCCTGCAGCTCGAACATCTGCGCGTAGCGGCCGCCCCTCTCCAGCAGCACGCGGTGCGACCCCTGCTCCACGATCACGCCGTTGTCCAGGACGCAGATTCGATCCGCATTTCGTACGACCGAGAATCGGTGGGAGATCAGCAGCGACGTCACGCCGGTGGCGAGCCTCAGATAGCGGTCGACCAGCTCCGCGTCGGAACGCACGTCCAGAGCAGCCGCGGGCTCGTCGAGCACCAGCAGTCCGGCGCCGCCGTTCACCACGTACAGGGCGCGCGCCAACGCCAGCCGCTGCCACTGCCCACCCGACAGCTCTCCGCCATCAGTGACCGAACGGTCCAGCACCGTGTCCCAGCCCAGCGGCAGGTTCGCTACCGCCGCGTCGATCCCGGCGGTCGCCGCCACCGCGGCTAACCGCTTCCCGTCCACCGGCTCAGCGAGTGTCACGTTCTCCGCCGCGGTCAGCGGCAACCGCAGGAACTCCTGCGTGACAGGCGCGAGCCGCCGCTGCCAGGCCGCCACCTCGTGATCGTCCAACCCGGCCAGATCAACCCCGTCCACGACGATCCGCCCTGCGGTTGGGCGGTAAGCGCCTGCCAACAGATGCACCAGGGTCGACTTGCCCGCACCGTTCAAACCGACTAACCCCATCGCTTCGCCAGCGCCAATCCGGAGATCCAGACCGCGCAAGACATCGACATCCGAGCCCGGGTAGCGGAACCACACGCCCTCGAACCACACCTCCGGCGGTCCCGACCGCGGGCGAGGCGGATCCAGTACGGCGGTACCGGACAGCCGCGCTGCGCGTACGCCTTCCCGATGCCCGTTCTCTCGTACGGCCAGCGCGGTCGCGGGCAAGGTGCGCAATGCCTGCAAGGAGGAGGTCCCCCGCTCCATCGCCGCCGCCGCGACGCCGTTGGCCGACAGTGCCAGCCGTAACAACGCCGCCAACCCGGTCGCGACCTCGGTCAACCCCAGCAAGCCGTCGTTCACATCGCGGACCAGCACCCAGACGGCGACCGCCAGAACACCAAGATGAGCCGCGTACACCGCCATGGTCCGCAGCGTCGCCATCCGGCGAACCCGCCACAGTGGCACCATCCCTGCTCGCCAGTCACGCACGTACCGTTCCATCAGCCACGGTGCGAACCCGAATACCCGAAGCTCCTTGGCCGCGGTGCCCATACCCAACTCGTACGCATAGTCGGCTTCCCGACCGGACTGCGTCCCGCCGCGCCACGTCTCCTTTTCCGCCGCCGACATGCGCGCCGACCACCACTCGACCAAAGCCGCGGTCGACAACAGCAGGACCGCAACCGGCCACGAGAACAACACACCCACCAGCACCGCAGAGCCGATCGCCAGCAGGCGCGATCGAACAAGCTCTGCCAGCGGGACCAATCCCACCCAGATCGCGCGGTACCCAATACCACGAGCCCGGCGCCCCTCGTCCGACACGGCCGGTGCCTCCAGGTGGTCGATCCTCGCCGACGCCGCCATCGTCGCGGAAAATTCCCGAGAGATCACCACATCCGACTCGTACAACAGCCGCGTCGTCACCAGGCTCGCCAGGACGGTCAGCACACCATCGACCGTGAACGCCAGGACGAGTGCGCTCACCAATCCCGAGAACCCAGCCAGCGAAGGTCCATGCGGACTACCGGCGACGAACGCCGGTGCCGCACCCACGACAAGACCGATGAGGACGGTCACGGCGAGACTCGTCACCGCGCTCAGGATCGCCAGTGCCAACAGCCCGCCACCAGTCCGCGGCGCCACCGCTATCGAGAAACGCAACAACGCAAACATCCGACTCCCACGCCAAGCCCACCCATGCCTGACCGCCCAAAGGCCACAGAGCCTATATTCAGGTTGAGAGGGCATCCATCGGATTCCGTACGGGAGAGACCGAGGAAGGCGCCAGCGCCGCCTCAAGAGCCCCGACAGCGGGCCGTGTTGGGGTGCCAAGAATTCGTGGGTCAACCTGGCAGCTCACGATCACGTGCTGCTGGCCTCATTCGCCCAGCAGAGCTCCTTTACGGCGTAGCCTTCCAGAGGCGGTACTCACCGCGTTGAAGCATCAGCGGCTACCGCTGAGCAGGCTTCGAACGAACGTCCAAAGCCACAACGACGGCGCAGCGCGCAAAGACCGGGCCGTCCGCGCGCCATACGCCGCCGCCGTCACTGACGCCTGTCTACGCCTCCTCGGACGCGGGCGTGTCCGGACGTGTGTAGGTCAGTGCGAGGTTGCCTCTTGGGAACGACTTCACGTCGACCAGCTTCAGCTTCGTGAATTCGGTGAACAGCGGGCTGCCGCCGCCGTGGGCGACGGGGTGGACCAACAGGTGATACTCGTCGACGAGGTCGGCGGTCACGAGTGCCTGCGCGAGTCGTACGCCGCCGTGGGCGAGGATCGGGCCGCCGTCCTGCGCCTTCAGGCCGGCGACCTCGGTGGCGAGGTCTCCGGAGCAGACCGTCGTCGTCGCCCAGGGAGTGTCGATCGGCCTACGGGAGAAGACGACCTTCGGGATCCGGTTCATGGCGTCGGCCTCGGGGCCGTCCTGGTAGGGCCAGTGCCCCGCCATGTCCAGGTACGCCTGGGCACCCATCGCGTGTACGCCTGCACTGCCCAGCACGTCGGCCATGTGCGCGACGAACTCCTCGTCCTCGTCGTACTCAAGAAAGAAGTCGTCAGGCACGCTCGCCGGGGGTGCGGCGTAGCCGTCGAGGGACAGGCCGTGGCGGAGAATGAGTGGACGCACGAGAAACTCCTCGGGAGTTGCGGGTTGTCGACCACCTCGGGTCGCTGACGGATCACGCATCGGGGGCTGGAACGGGTGGCTATCGCTTGACTCGGTAGCGCAGGTGCGTCACACCACTGCCGGACTCGACGACACGCGAGCGGACCAGCTCGACCGGGTCGGCGCCGAGCAGATCGAACAACCGGACGCCGCCGCCGAGTAGGACCGGCACCAGGTGCACCTGAATCTCGTCGAGCAGGCCTACGGCGAGTGCCTGCTGGGACGCGGTGGCGCCATGCAGACCGATCGTGCGCTTCCCCGCCACGGCTTGCGCCTGTGCGATTGCACTCTCGATGCCGTCGGTCACGAAGGTGAACACCTTGGGCGCATCCGCGGGGTCCGGGGCGTGGTGGGTGAGCACGAAACACGGCGTCTGGCCCGCCGGGCCACCGTCACCCCAACCACCGTCGCCGACGCAGAAGTCGTACGACCGCCGCCCCATCAGGATGGCCCCGACGCCGTCC
>JBOHED010000698.1:0-3731 GCA_050700915.1 Actinopolymorphaceae bacterium
GGCGTGGCCGCTGGTACGCCGTCGGTCATGACCAGGACCGCGGCGCGACCCGGATGTTCCGGCTCTCCCGGATCGTCGGGGCCGTTCAGGTCATGAGTGCCCCGCAGGCGTTCAGCGTCCCGGAGGGGGTCGACATCCGCGCCGAGGCGGCTCGGCTCTCCTCTCCTGAAGACCATCGTCGTACCGCACGGATCCGGGTGCGGTCGGGTGCCGGCAACGGGCTTCGCCGCAGGGCTCTGTCGGTGACGCCGGAGACGTCCGGGTGGGACGTCGCGGAGGTGGCGTTCCACGACCTGGCCGCGTTGACGGACGAGATCGCCGGCTATGCCGCCGACGTGGTGGCGTTGGACCCGCCCGACGTACGTGAGGCTGTGATCGGGCACCTGAAGGGTCTGCTGGTGGAGGTTGCTCGATGAGCACGTGGTGGGCTCGCCTGGTGGGGCGCACGAGTCGGGGGGCGGCACTGTGACGTACGCACCGAACCGTCCGTCCGCGCCGGGCGGCGCGAAGGAACAGGTACGCCGGCTGCTCGCGCTGCTGCCCTACCTCCTCGCCCATCCCGGCGCCCGGGTCGCGGATGTCGCGCGGGTCTTCGCCATCACCGAGAAGCAGCTCGTCGCCGACCTCGGCGTGCTGTGGTTCTGCGGGCTGCCCGGGATGATGCCCGGCGACTACATCGAGGTCGATATGGACACGGTGGAGGGTGAGGGTGTCATCCACGTGTCCAACGCCGACTTTCTGGCCCGGCCGTTGCGGCTGTCCACCGACGAGGCGCTGGGGCTGCTGGTCGCGTTGCGGGTGCTCCGCGAGACCGGTCAGGTGACCGAACGCGAACTCATCGACCGCGTGATCACCCGACTGGAGGACGCGGCAGGTCAGGTCACCGGAGCGGTCGACAAGGTGGCCGTCCGGGTGGACACCCGGGAGGATCCGCAGGTCGGCGCGACCGTACGTCAGGCGCTCGACCAGCGGCGGCGGCTCCACCTGCGCTACTGGGTACCCACCCGGGACGAGACGACGGAGCGTGACGTCGATCCGATGCGCCTCGTGATCGCCGACGGATGGACCTACCTCGAGGGCTGGTGTCACCGGGCCGAGGACGTCCGGCTTTTCCGCCTCGATCGGGTGGCGAGCGTGGAGATCCTCGACGTGGCCGCGGCACCGCCGCCACAGGCGCGGCCCCGCGACCTGTCCGCCGGGTTGTTCCAACCCTCGCCCGACGACGCCCTCGCGACGATCGAGCTGGACCCGCAGGCGGCATGGGTCTCGGAGTACTACCCGTGCGAGGAGGTCGTCGAGGCCGCGGACGGGTCGTTGCGGATCCGGCTGCGGGTGGCAGACCCTCGCTGGCTCCGCCGGCTGGCGCTGCGGCTCGGCGGGTCCGCCAGGATCGTGGAACCTGCCCACCTCGCCGAGGCCGTACGTGCCGATGCGGTGGAGGCGCTGGCGGCCTACGAGTCGACCTGACACGGAGCTCTGGGACGGACCTTGTTGACGCGTGAACGAGTCGACACCGGCCGGTGCGGTCTCCGGCCTGGCCCGCTAGGGTGCAGCGGGTGAAGTGGGTATGGCTGTTCGGGGGTATTGCCCTATTCGCTGCGATTTTCTACGCCCTGCTCGGGTGGTGGTTCTGGCGGCGGGCGAAGGCGCTGATCCTCGAGCTGGAGGAGTCTGAGCGCAAGCTCCAGGCCGCCTATCCCGCCGAGGACGGCGAGCTCGGCACCGGCGACGAAGGCGGGACGTCGGCTGCTGGGAGTGAGGTCCTGCGCGACACTGCCGGGGGCGGTCAGCGCCGGAGACCCGTGCCTGGACCACAGGCGCGGGACAGGGCGTACCATCGATCGAGAACCGCCGACTGAGAGGCCCGTCATGCCAAATCTTGGACCCACCGAACTCATCATCATCGGGGTCGTCCTCGTGCTGCTCTTCGGTGCGACCCGGCTGCCGCAGACCGCCAAGGGTCTCGGCCAGGCGTTGAAGATCTTCAAGAAGGAGATCCGCGACGAGGACAAGCCGCAGGCCGACGAGCCCCCGCAGCCGATCAACCAGGCCGCGGCGACCAGCAACACCAGTGCCGCGAACGGGACCGCGCAGACCGCCGCCCAACCGGCCGAGGAGTCCGAGCGCACCGGACGGTGACGGGTTCCTTTGTTCCGTATCACCATTCTGAGCTGCGCCGGGCCTATCTGGGGGTGTCGTGAGCCTCTCTCTCGGCCGACTGCGGGGTTGGCGTACCCCGAAGCCGGAGTCTGACCCCGAAGGGCGGATGACGCTCGTCGAGCACCTTCGCGAGCTCCGTTCGCGCCTTTTCAAGGCGGTCGGCGCGCTCGTCGTCGGCGCGATCGTGGGCTGGATCTTTTACGACGAGCTCTTCGCGCTGCTCAAGGACCCCCTTGACGCGGCAGTGGCGGCGGTCAATGCGGGTCGCCCGCGCAACGAGCAGATCGAGCTGAAGCTCAACATCAATGATGTCGCGGGTCCGCTCATGTTGCAGATCAAGGTCTCCGCTATCGCCGGTCTGGTCGCAACTACGCCCGTTTGGCTCTACCAGATCTGGGCATTCATCGTGCCGGGGCTGCATCGAAACGAGCGCAAGTGGACGATGGTGTTCGTCGCTGCGGCAACGCCACTGTTCATCGCCGGCATCGTTCTGGGCTACCTGGCTTTGCCAAAAGGGCTCAACGTCCTGATCGACTTCACGCCCGTGGGAGTTTCCAACTTCCCGACGGTTGATCGGTTCCTGTCGTTCGTCATGCGACTGCTGCTGGTGTTCGGGTTGGCGTTCGAGATCCCGATTTTCGTGGTGATGCTGAATATCGTCGGCGTCCTGACCGTTGCCCGGCTCAGCAAGACCCGCGCGTGGATCATCTTCGGGATCTTCGTGTTCGCGGCGGTGGCGACGCCCTCGACGGACCCCTTCACCATGCTGCTCCTCGCCACCCCGATGACCATCCTGTACTTGGCGTCGGAGCTGATAGCGCGGTTCATCGAACGACGGCGAAGGGCCAGACTCATCGCGCAGGGCATCGACATCGACGCGATCGAACGCGCCGGCAGGCTCGACGACGACTGAGCGGGCCAGCCCGTTCGCACCTCGCTCGAACGGGACTTTGTCGTAGGTCGACGACAACCATCGGGTGACGCTTGTCCGGACTGCATCACCCGTACCCGGCAGGTAACGCTACGCTCGCCGCGTGGATCGTGAGATCGTCGTTCTCGTCAACCCGACCTCCGGCCGTGGGCGAGGTGCCCGACTGGCTGATCCGGTCACCGAGCGGCTGCGTGAGGCCGGACTCAACGCGCGGTGGGAAGCGGGTCGCGACGCCACCGAGTCGGTCGACATGGCCCGCCGCGCCGTGGCGCGTGGAGTCGACGGGCTGGTGATCATCGGCGGCGACGGGATGATCCACCTCGCCCTCGACGCGGTCGCCGAGACGGCCACACCGCTCGCGGTGATCCCCGCCGGCACCGGGAACGATCTGGCGCGGAGCCTCGGCATCCCAGTCCGGGACCCGCTGGCGGCGGCCGACATCGTGGTGGCCGGTCACACCAGGTCCCAGGACCTCGGGCGGGTCGTGAGAGCTGACGGGGATCCGGACAGCGGCAGTGTCAGCGGCACCAGGGCCAATGCGTCCGGCTGGTTCGCCACGGTCCTCTGCGCGGGCTTCGACTCGCGGGTCGCCGAACGCGTCAACCGGATGACCTGGCCGCACGGGCGGCTCCGCTACGAC
>JBOHED010000699.1:0-5161 GCA_050700915.1 Actinopolymorphaceae bacterium
GCCGCTGCGGCGTGCACGCCGTGGCCCAGCCCGTCGACGAGCAGGGCCGCGAGCCGCCCGTTGACGCCCACCGCCCAGCCATCGCCGGACGGTCCCGCACCACCCAGCGGGACGTTGACGCCGCCCCAGCACCAGGCGTCCGTCCGGGTCGCGCCGGGCGCGCCGAGCCGGGCGAGGACGGCGGTCCCGGCCCGCGTGGCGTACCAGTCGAAGTCGACCGAACGCCGGCGCACGGTGCTGAGCCCCGCACCGAGACCAGGCGCACCTCCGTCCCGCGGGGGGCGCGCCGCTGGCGACACCTGCCGCGGCGGGGGCGCGGTGTGCCGCGTGGCTGGCCGTGGCCCATCCAGCGGCGGTACGTCTCCTGGCCGCAGGCCCGGGCCGGAGTCGACGGCGAGCAACTCGATCCCGTCGGTGAGCGCGCGGGAGAGCACGTAGCCGCCCGCGTCCGTGTGCCGCAGGAGGTTTGTCGCCAGCTCGGTCGCCACCAGTTCCGCGTCGCCGTCAGGGATTGAGCGCACGTCGGCCGCCAGCCCGGCCACGGTCCGCCGGAGCGCGCCGACGTCCTCCTCCACCCGGACCGGATGCAGCTGATGGACGGACTGGCTAGCTGCTGCCACCTGCGATCACCGCTGCCATTTCACGATCTCGACGACCGTGCCGCCACCCACTCCGGTCGTGATCGTCATCTCGTCGACCAACCGTTTCGAACCCGGCAGGCCGATCCCCTGGCTGCCGGTGGTACTGAACCCGTCGGTGAGCGCCGCGTCCAGATCGGGGATGCCCGGGCCCTCGTCGAAGAACGTCGCCCTGACCCCCTGCCGCCCGGACAGCTGGACGTCCTCGACCCGAAGTCCACCGCGGGAACCGCTCGCGTGCGTGAGGATGTTGCGGGCCAGCTCGCTGCCGGCGGTGATCAGTTTCGTCTCGTCGACGAGGCCGAGCCCCGCCCGCTGGCTCTTGGCGCGCAGGACCTGACGCACCCGGATGAGGTCCGCCTCGGCAGAGATCGTCAGGGCGACCTGCGTCATGTCAGTCAGCTCGAGTGGCATCGCGGCGTAGCCGTCGCAGGAGTGCGACGCCCTGCTCGGCGTTCAATGCGGTGTCGAGGTGACCCATTGGAACCCCGAGCTCGACCAGAGTGATCGCCACCGCGGGCTGGATTCCGACGACGGCGGCCTGCGAGCCCAGCAGGCGTACCATCCCGATGAACCGGGCGATGACCCTCGCACTGAACGAATCGATGACGGACAACCCACTGACGTCGATCAGAATCCCGGTCACATGGGTACGCACGACCTCCTTGGTCAGCTGGTCCTCGATCGCTATCACCGTGGTGTCGTCAAGGTCGCCTTGCAGGCTGACCAGCAGGGTGTCCTCGATCCGCAGGATCGGTGCTACGTCACTCATGTGGCGTCCCCCCGGCCGAGCGTGGGACCCGAGCCGGCGGCACCCGGCTGGTCACGCAACACCTGCAGGGCAAGCTGCAACGCATCGCGCAGAGTGTTGCGGGAACGCAGCTGCCCCAGGTCCACACCAAGGTTCACCATCGACTGGGCCACCTCGGCCCGTACGCCAGAAAGGATGCTGACGGTCCCCATCAACGCGGCGGCCTGGACGGTCTTCAACAGGTGCTGCCCCACCTGGGTGTCGATCGTGGGTACGCCGCTCACCTCAAGGATGATGACCTCACCCTGGTTCTCCGCGATCTTCTCCAGCAGGTCCTCGGTCAACCGCGCCGCGCGCTGCGAGTCGAGGGTGCCGATGATGGGAAGCACCAGCACCTTGTCCCAGACCTGGATCACCGGGGTCGACAGTTCGAGGATCTCGTCGCGCTGGCGTTGCAGGCGTACTTCCTGTTCGCGGCGTTCGGTCTCGTCCCGGGTGACCTTCACAAAGCCGGTCACGTCGCCGGTCTCGTCCCGGATGGGCGCGAGGATCACACTCGCCCAGAACCTGTCGCCGCCCTTGCGTACTCGCCAGCCTTCGAGCTCCACCCGGCCCGTGTCGCGCGCGGCCTGCAACTCCTGCTGGGACAGGCCGTTCGCGACGTCTTCCTCGGTGTAGAACATCGACACCGGATGCCCGAGGACCTCGTCTGCTGAATATCCTTGAACCGCTTCCGCGCCCGGATTCCAGCTGGCGATATTGCCTGACACATCCAGCTTGATGATCTCATATTCGGTAATCGCGTTGAGCATCGCTTCGAGTTCACGGAGGCGCTCATCCGGGTCCTGGGCACCGACCGGGAATGTGGGCATAAGCAGACCTCCCGCTTTCCGATGTCCCGGCTGCTCCGCTTTACTCTCTCGACTACAGAGCCTTCCCTCGACCACGCAAGGGAATGCACGCCCGCCTCTCGAGACCCGTGCTCTGTTGGATGAGGGGCGCCTTCCTCCAATAGGTTCGCATGAGGGTGCCCTTCCTCTGAACCCAAACCGGCGGAAATCATGCGGGCACGACAGTGCACTCCGGCGACCGGGGACAGTACTGTGATCAACTCCCCCACGCCCAAGCGGAGGGTTTTCGTGATGAGTCAGACGCCGGAAGCGCCGCTGCCCTACCGATGCCGGCAGGCCGGGTTGACCGCATGCACGACGTCATGGGTGTTGTTCTGGGCGGGCAGCCCCGAGCCGATGTCGAGGAACTGCGTGATGCCGGCCTCGGCCGCGAGCCACCGTGCGGCTCGTTGGTGGAATCCGCGGTTGCACCATGCCCAGTCCTCGAGCTCGGGAAGGAGTGCCTTGATCTGCTCGGCGGCGAAGCGGTCGGCGGCAGTGTTCTCCGTGCCGCCGAGGAGGTAGTCATAGACTCGCGGCTCCCCGCATCCCGACTGGCTGCGTTCTGGTCGATCGGCGCACGAACCCAGTGCGCCTTCCTCCTCGGCCTTGCCATCCGGGCGCGGATGACCCGCTCGCTTCACCGGCGCCCCTTGGAACAGGTCATCTAGGACGTCATCGATTGGCGGCCGGTTGCGCGGGTGACCGCCGCTGGTCGGCCGGATCCGGATGGATCGGATGATGACACGCGACCGCGTGGAGTTCCTCGCCGGTCCCGCCGATCGACGCGAGCTCGGGAACCTCCGAACGGCATCGCTCGTCCGCGCGCCAACAGCGGGTGTGGAACCTGCACCCCGGTGGCGGCTCGGCGGGACTCGGCGGGTCACCGGCGAGGCGGATCCGGCCGCGTTCGCCGCGCGCGGCGCGAAGCGTGGGGTCCGGGACGGGAACCGCCGACAACAACGCATGGGTGTACGGATGCGCCGCTGCCGCGAACACCTGACCGGCACCGCCGAGTTCGGCGAGCCGGCCGAGATACATCACCGCGATCCGGTCCGCCACCGCGCGGACCAGCGCGAGGTCGTGGGCGATGAAGACGAGGGCAAGGCCCAGTTGACGCTGCAGGTCGCTCAGCAGGTTGACGACCTGGGCCTGTACGGAGACGTCGAGCGACGACACCGGCTCGTCGCAGACCAGCACCTCGGGTTCGAGGGCGAGCGCCCGGGCGATGCCGATCCGCTGCCGCTGGCCGCCGGAGAACTCGTGGGCATAGCGCGACGACAGCGACGGGTCCAGACCGACGAGTGCCAGCAGCTCGCCCACCCGTGCCCGGCGCGCCGTGCGATCACCGGCGAGCCCGTGCACGTCCAACGGTTCGGCTATCAGGTCGAGCACGCTCATGCGCGGGTCGAGCGACAGGTACGGATCCTGGAACACCATCTGCACCTGGCGGGAAAGCCCACGTCGCACCCGGCCCTTCATCCGGGTCACGTCGGTGCCGCGGAAGAACACCTGCCCGGCGTCGGGCCGTTCGAGTCCCACCAGCATCCGCGCCAGGGTCGACTTGCCGCAGCCGGACTCCCCCACGATGCCGAGGGTCTCGCCGGCATGCAAGGTCAGGTTGACACCGGCTACCGCGCTGATCCGGGGGCGGCGGCGCGCGCCGGGCAAGGCGATTGCCCCGCCGGTGGCGAACTCCTTGTGCAGGTCGCGCGCCTCCAACAGCACCGGCGTCTGGTCAGGCGTTTGGTCAGGCGGCACCTCAGCTGCTCCCTTCCACCTGGCCCGCGCTGCCCGCCGCGCCTGTCAGGCTCGCGTGGCCGATCTCCTCGCGCCGGTGGCACGCGGACATGCGTGCGTCCGACCCGCCGACCGGCGCGAGGTCGGGGCGCACCTCAGCACACACGTCGACCGCATAACCACACCGCGGCCGGAACGCACATCCCGACGGCAACGCGAGCGGATTCGGCGGCGCGCCCACGATCGCACGGAGCTCCGCCGCGGGCCGGTCGATCCGGGGCACCGACCGCAACAACGCCTCGGTGTACGGATGACCGGGCGCTGCGAAGATGTCCTCGACCGGCGCCGACTCGACGATCCGCCCGGCGTACATCACCGCCACCTGGTCGGCGACCTCGGCGACGACGCCCATGTCGTGGGTGATGAGCAGGACCGCCGTGCCCAGCTCGCCGCACAACTCGGCCAACAGTTCCAGAACCTGCGCCTGCACGGTCACGTCGAGGGCGGTCGTCGGCTCGTCGGCGATGAGCAGCCGTGGCCGCAGCGCGATCGCCATCGCGACGAGCAGCCGTTGCCGCATCCCGCCGGAGAAGTGGTGCGGATAGTCGTCGACCCGCCGCTCCGGCGCCGGAATGCCCACCCGGCGGAGCAACTCGACCGACCGGGACCGCGCGACCCGACGTGAGGTCCGTTCGTGGACGCGGAAGAGTTCGCCGATCTGGTCGCCGACGCGCAACACCGGATTCAGCGCCGACAACGCGTCCTGGAACACGAGCGTCATCCGCGAGCCGCGCAGTGCCCGCCGCTGGCCGGGAGTCAAAGCGAGCAGGTCGGTGCCCTCGAGCGCCAGCCGGGTCGCGGCGACGTCCACGTCGCGTCCGCCCAACAGGCCCATGACGGCGCGGGCGGTCACCGACTTACCGGAACCGGACTCGCCGAGCAACGCCAGCGTCTGTCCGGGCGCGATCGCGAAGGACACGTCGTCGACCGCGGTGAAGGGGTGAGTGTCGGTACGGAAGCGCACCGAGAGGCCGCCAACGTCGAGGACCGCATCCGGCGGTATCACCAGTGACCCACTGGCGTGCGGCATGCGCCTCCTTGGCATTGGCCGTAGCGCCGGCTTGGTGGCATCGACGCTACGA
>JBOHED010000700.1:0-8084 GCA_050700915.1 Actinopolymorphaceae bacterium
GCCTGGATGAACTCACGCTCCCGGAGCGACAACACCTCGGCACGGATCAGCCGGCCCAGGCCGGTCCAGCCGAAGAAGGCGAAGATGCCCACCAGCGTCCACAACCGCACCTTCGAGACGGAGGCGCCGTCGCCGGGGAACCACGACTGCACCACGGGCGCGAACGCGATCACGACCAGCAGGAGCGGCATCGAGAGCAGAAGGTTGATGAGCCACGAGATCCCCCGGTCGACACGGCCGCCCAGGAACCCGGCCAGCATGCCGAGCGCGGTGCCCACCGCGGTGGCGATCACCGACGCGCAGACGGCGACGAGGAGCGACGGTCGCGCACCGTGAACCCAACGGGCGAGCAGGTCACGGCCGAGTCGCGGCTCGATCCCGAACGGATGCGCGGCGCTCGGGTTCACCGTGGGGAACCCGTACTCGTCGATCAGGTCCTGGTTCAGCGTGAACGGATCGGTGTGCGTGACGGCGGTGATGACGTCGGCGAAGATGGCAACGAGGGCAAAGAACAGCACCACGATCGCGCAGATCATGGCGATCTTGTCCCTGCGTAGCCGTCCCAGGGCGATCTGGGTCGGCGACTTGCTCTGGAGTGCGGGACCGGCCGGGGTAACCGTCGGATCCTGTGCACCCGTCTGGAGCAGTGTCGGGTCCGCCATTGAGTGCCTGCTTGCCTTCCTGACGCACTTCACTCATCGGTCGCAACTCACCGATCGGTCGAAACAAGGCACGCCCGTGTGACTGCGACGCTTGACGATAGACGACACGCTGGAATCGTGGCACGTCACGTGAGATCACGATTTGTAAACTCTTGCCACTACATTCCGTGCCTGGTCAACGACGGTATGCACGAATAGTGACGAGGCAGGTGGCGTTCAGCTGGTCTTGTCGGGCTTGGCGTCGATGCCGGCCTCCCGGCGTTGCGCCGGCGTGATCGGCGCGGGGGCGCCGGTGAGCGGGTCGGATCCCGACGCGGTCTTCGGAAACGCGATCACGTCCCGGATCGAGTCGACCCCGGCCAACAGGGCACACAGCCGATCCAGACCGAGGGCGATACCGCCGTGCGGAGGCGGTCCGTAGCGCAATGCCTCGATCAGGAAGCCGAACTGGCTCTCCGCCTCGGCCCGGGTCATCCCGATCACATCGAATACCCGCTGCTGAACGTCGCCACGATGGATACGGATCGACCCGCCGCCGATCTCCATGCCGTTGAGGACGATGTCGTACGCCTGGGACAGCGCCTCGCCCGGAGCCTCCTCGAACCGGTCCGCCCACTCCGCGGTCGGAGCCGTGAACGGGTGATGGATGGCCGTCCAGCCGAGCGCGCCCCCGGGCCTCTCCACCCGCTCGAACATAGGCGCGTCAACGACCCAGCAGAACTCCCAACGGGAGTGGTCGATCAGCTCGCAGCGCTCGCCGACCTCAAGCCGGGCCGCCGCCAGCAGACCGAGTGCCTCGGCGCGAGGTCCGGCGGCGAAGAACACGCAGTCGCCCGGTTTCGCCCCGGCATGCGCCGCCAAGTGCGTGCGTTCGTCGTCGGAGAGGTTCTTCGCGACCGGACCGCCGAGCTCACCGTCGTCGCCGACCAGGACGTACGCAAGACCCTTCGCGCCGCGGGACCTGGCCCACTCCTGCCAGGCGTCCAGTTCCTTGCGCGCCTGCCCGGCACCGCCGGGCATCACGACGGCGCCGACGTGGAAGTCCTCACCCTTCGGCTGACTCTGCTTACCCGGGGGCGACTCCGGACCCCGGAAGATTCGGAACGGCGTCTTGGCGAAGTAGTCGGTGAACTCGACGAGCTCCAGACCGAACCGCAGGTCGGGACGGTCGGTTCCGAACCGCCGCATCGCCTCGGCGTAGGTCATCCGCGGGATCGGCAGCTCGACCTCGTAGCCGCGGATGTCCTTCCAGACCTTGCTGATCACCTGCTCGGTCAAGGCAATCACGTCGTCGGCGGAGCCGAACGACAGCTCGACGTCGAGCTGGGTGAACTCCGGTTGCCGGTCGGCACGGAAGTCCTCGTCCCGGAAACAGCGCACGATCTGGTAGTAGCGTTCGAATCCCGCGACCATGAGCAGCTGTTTGAACAGCTGCGGCGACTGCGGCAGGGCGTACCAGTGGCCCGGCTGCAGGCGTACGGGCACCAGGAAGTCCCGCGCACCTTCCGGTGTGGAGCGGGTGAGGTAGGGCGTCTCCACGTCGACGAAGCCGTTCCGGTCCATCACGTCGCGGATCCGGTGGGTGACCTTGGACCGCATCCGTAGGACGTCCGC
The DNA here is from genome assembly GCA_050700915.1 of Actinopolymorphaceae bacterium. GTDB lineage: Bacteria > Actinomycetota > Actinomycetes > Propionibacteriales > Actinopolymorphaceae > Thermasporomyces. Next base: position 2,277 of record JBOHED010000700.1, read on the forward strand.
CATCTCCGGCCGGCGCAGGTCGAGATAGCGATAGCGCAGCCGGGTCTCCTCGTTGACCGCGCTCTGGTGGTGCTCCTCGACCGGGAACGGCAACGCCGCCGCCTCGCTCAGGACCTCGACCTCGCTGGCGACGACCTCGACCTGTCCGGTCGGCAACTGCGGGTTCTCGTTGCCCGGCGGGCGGCTGCTGACCTCACCGACGACGCGCAGGCAGTACTCCTGCCGCAGGCCGTGCGCGGCCTCCTCGTCGCGGATGACGACCTGCGCCACACCGGACGTGTCGCGGAGGTCGATGAACGCCACCCCGCCGTGGTCGCGCCGCCTCGCGACCCAGCCCGCGAGCGTCACAGTCTGGCCGACGTGGTCGGCACGGAGCGTTCCTGCCTCCTGCGTACGGATCACTCCTGGGTCTCCTTCACTGGTGAGGTGAGCACGTTCTGGACGAGGGTCGGGACGAGCACGCCCAGGGGAACGGACGTCTGGTCACCGCTGTCGAGGTCCCTCAGCTGGGCGCTGCCCTGCTCGAGGTCCCGGTCGCCGAGTACGACGGCGTACGACGCACCGGAGCGCCCAGCGGCCTTCATCGCGCCCTTGAGACCCTGACCGCCGTACGCCGTGTCGCTTCGTACGCCTGACTGACGCAGGTCGCGGAGCAGGGTGACGGTGTGCCGCCGGGCGGCCGCGCCGAGGGCGACGACATAGACGTCGCACCGGCCCTGGTCGCCCACGGTGAGGCCCTCGGCCTGGACCGCGAGGACGGTCCGGTCGACGCCGAGCCCGAAGCCGACACCGCCGAGGTCCGGCCCGCCGATCGTGGCGAGCAACCCGTCGTAGCGGCCACCTCCACCGATCGAGGACTGCGCACCGAGATCGTCGTGGACGAACTCGAACGTCGTACGTACGTAGTAGTCCAGGCCCCGGACGAGGCGCGGGTTGTCCTCCCAGGTCACGCCGAGGTCGGACAGTGCGGCACGTACCTCGTCGTGGAACTCCTTGCAGGCACCGCACAGGTGGTCGATGATCAGCGGAGCGCCCGCGAGCTGCGCCTGGACCTCCGAGCGCTTGTCGTCGAGCACCCGCATCGGGTTGATCTCGGCCCGCCGCCTGGTGTCGTCGTCGAGATCGAGCCCCCGCAGGAAGTCCTGCAGCAGCTCACGGTAGACCGGGCGGCACTCGCGGCAGCCGAGGCTGTTGAGCAGCAGACGTGCGCGCCGCAGCCCCAGCCGCCGGTGCGACTCGGTGGCCATCCAGACCACCTCGGCGTCGAGGACCGGATCGTCACTGCCGACAGCCTCGACGCCGACCTGCGTGTGCTGGCGGTATCTGCCCGACTGCGGCTGCTCGTAGCGGAAGTTCGGCCCCGCATACCACACCTTGACCGGCAGCTGACCACGGTGCAGGTTGCGCTCCACGACCGCCCGCAGGACACCAGCCGTGCCCTCCGGCCGCAGCGTCAGGGACCGGCCGCCCCGGTCCTCGAACGTGTACATCTCCTTCGACACGACATCGGTCGACTCGCCGACGCCGCGGACGAACAGGCTCGTGTCCTCGAACATCGGGGTCTCGACGTACGCATAGCCGGACAGCTCCGGCGGCCCGGCCAGCGCTTCCCGGACGGCTAACCACGTCGCCGACGCGGGAGGAACGATGTCGTAGGTGCCCTTGGGCGCCTGGAAACTCATGAGTGGTCGTCACCCGATCTGTACCGTGTCGGGGCTGTCCCCGACGATGCTGGCGACCGGAACGCTCCGGGTTGGAGCCCTTGCAGATATGGGTTCGTCCGGCGTTCCCGGCCAATGGTCGTCTGGTCTCCGTGGCCGGGCAGGACGAGGATCCGGTCGTCGAGCGGCAGCACCTTGTCGGCAAGGCTCGCCAGCATCGACTTCTGGTCACCACCCGGCAGGTCTGTACGTCCGATGGACCCGGCGAAGAGCAGGTCGCCCGCGAACATCAGCTCGGGCGGCTCGCCGTCGGCATCGGCATCGGCGCGTACGCCGGGATGTCGTTCGGCCCCGAGGCCGCCGGAGTAGAGCCCTCGGGAGGAGAGTCCGCCGGAGAAGGGGGTACGGAACGTCACCGACCCGGCGGTGTGACCCGGAGTGTGGTCGATGATGAACGTGAGTCCGGCCACCTCGACGGCCGTCCCGTCGGCGAGCTCGCGGACGTCGTCCGGTTCGGCGAAGGTCTCGCCGGCTCCGAGAAGCGCACCCGCCCACTCCGGGGGCAGCCCGGCGAGCGGGTCGGCCAGCATGCCGCGGTCGGCGTGGTGCACCCAGCAGACGGCCTCGTAGGTCCCGCACACCGGGAGGACCGCCCACATGTGATCGAGGTGGCCGTGGGTGAGGAGGACGGCGACGGGCTTCAACCGGTGTTCGCGGACGACCTCCGCCACCGCGGGCGCGGCGTCCTGACCTGGGTCGACGACCACGCACTCCGCGCCGTCCCCGGCTGCCACGATGTAGCAGTTCGCGGCGAACACTCCGGTCGGAAAGCCGGCGACGAACACTGCCCCAGTCCTTTGTGTGATGGGTCCTCATTTGCGACGTACGGCGATCGGGAATGATCTCGAGCCGTAGGAAATCCTTCGGCTTCGAAGGGTACCGGCGGCATCGTGGCCCTCGCGAACCGCCTGAGCCCGGCGAGCCGCAGATCGTCGCCGAGCGACCCGCCGCGGGGCCATCTAGACTGGCCGCCCGGCCGGAGGGCGAGAGCCGTGGGCGACGAGCCTCGGACAACCGTACGAAGCCGGACACCACGAGCCGTCGGACACCAGTCGGAAACCAGAGTTCGGATACCAGAGTTCGGATACCAGAGTCGGGAGACGTTCCCCGGTGGTCACCAAGAAGCAGCGGGCGCGCCAGCTCGCCCGGCAGAAGTGGGAACGCCAGCTTGCGCGCCGCGCCCAACGACGCGGCCGCGCCCGCCGGCGCGCCATCATCGCCGGCGCCGTTGCCGGAGTCCTCGCCGTCGGCGGCGGCGGATACGGCATCGCTCTCCTTGTCCAGGACGACCCGCAGGCTGACGCCGCCCCCACGGCATCGGCGTCGCCAACCCCGCCACCCTCCCCCTCGCCGTCCACGACGCTGGCGACGGCACCCCGGCCGGAGAAGCCGGGCGAGTGCACCTACGTCGCCCAGGAGGGTGCCGACCAGAAGGCGGTCGGGCTTCCCGCCGCCAAGGCCCCGGTGAAGGATGCCGTCGCCACCATCACCACCAACCTCGGCACGATCACCGCCGACCTGTACGGCGAGTCCGCCTCCTGCGCGGTCAACTCCTTCCGCCACCTCGCCACCGAGCAGGCCTTCGACAACACTGCCTGCACAGGGCTCGCCGTCGCTCCGGCACCGGCACGCATCCTCGAGTGCGGCGACGTCACCGGCACCGGTGCCGGCGGACCTGGCTATGTCTTCGGCAACGAGAACGACACGAAGAAGAGCTACGAACCCGGCTGGCTCGTCATGACCGGTGGCGAAAACCGCAATGGCAGCCGGTTCGCGATCACCTATGGTGACACCTCGACGTTCGAGCACCCGGTGACGGCGTTCGGGAAGGTGAGCGCCGGCCTCGACGTCGTACGCAAGGCAGCCAACGGCGGTCTGGCACCCAGCTCGGGGGCGGAGGGGGTCGGCCGGCCGGCAACATCGGTCATCATTCAGGATGTCAAGGTCACGACGAAGTGATCTCCGACCAGGAGCGAGCAGTGAGCGGAACGGCAGAGGACCCCTGGGGCAGGGTGGCGCACGACGGCACCGTCTACGTCCGTACCGAATCCGGCGAGCGCGCCGTCGGGTCCTGGCAGGTGGGTGACCCCGAGGGGGCGCTGGCGTTCTTCCGGCGCAAGTACGACGCGCTCGCCCTCGAGGTCGACCTGCTGGCATCCCGGGTCGAAAGCGGCATTCTTGCCCCTGACGACGCGCAGAGCGCCCTCCGCCGCGAACGCCGCAACCTCGCCGACGCGGCCGCCGTCGGCGATCTCGCCGCACTGGCGAACCGTCTCGACGCGCTCGAGACCGTCATCGCCGAACGCCGCACCCAACGCAAAGCCGAACGCAAGCGGCACGTCGAGGAGGCCAAGCGGGTCAAGTCGGCGATCGCCGAGGAGGCCGAGAAGCTCGCGGCGGGGTCCGACTGGCGTCACGGTGTCGGCCGCTTCCGGGAGCTGCTCGACCAGTGGAAGGCGCTGCCGCGGCTCGACAAGCCCACCGACGACGAGCTGTGGCACCGGTTCTCCAGTGCCCGCACCGCCTACACCCGTCACCGCAAGCAGCACTTCACCGAGCTCAACTCCCGCCGCGAGGGCGCCCGGCAGGTCAAGGAGGAGCTCGCCGCCGAAGCCGAGTCGCTCGCCGACTCGACCGACTGGGGGCGGGTGAGCGGCCGCTACCGGGAGCTCATGCGTCGCTGGAAGGCCGCCGGACCGGCGCCCCGCGATGTCGAGGACCAGCTGTGGAAGCGGTTCAGGGCTGCCCAGGACCGGTTCTTCACCGCCCGCAACACGACGATGGCCGAACAGGAAGCGGAGTTCGAGACCAACCTCACCCAGAAGGAAGCCCTGCTGGCCGAAGCTGAGGCGCTCCTCCCGGTGCGGGACCAGCGCAGCGCCCGCGACGCCTACCGCGACATCCTGGCCCGCTGGGACCGGATCGGACGCGTCCCTCGCGCATCCGTACGCACGGTCGAAGGGCGCCTGCGCAAGGTCGAGGAGTCGATCCAGGCCTCCGAGGTCAAGGAGTGGCGTCGGACCAACCCCGAGACACGGGCGCGGGCCAACGACACCCTGACCCAGCTCCGCTCCTCCATCGCCGACCTCGAACGCGCCGTGGACGACCATCGCGCCAAGGGCGACGCCGACGGCCAACGCAAGGCCGAGGAAGCCCTCAACGCACGTCGTGCCTGGCTTGCCGAGGTGGAGAAGACCCTGGACGAGTTCTCCACCTGACCCAGTTCGGCGAGCCGACCGCGGCCCTGGGGCGCAGTGATCAGGCCATGCCCAGTCCAAGCTTCTCCGCGAGTGCTCCGAGGAGTTCCACCTGCCGGTCGGCTGGGACCGCCGCGAAGACCAGACCACAGACGTGCATCTCGTCGGCACCGACGGCGGCGGCTCGCTCGACGTCGGCGAGCACCGCGTCGGTGAAGGTCTCTTCGACGAATCCCTCCTCGGGCGGGGTCTGGATGGTGTTCACCACGACCGTGCCGGCGCCGCCGGCGCTGTGGTACCAGCCGATCTTGGTGCGGGTCTCGTCCCAGTCCAGGGCGACGGTGATGAACCCGTCTGCCAGGCGGGCGGCGCGTTCGATGCTGGTCCGCGCCAGAGAGCCGAAGAACACCGGGATCGTGCCGGCGTACGGCTTGGGGCCGACCGTGGACCGCGGGATCTGGTAGTGCTCCCCCCGGAACTCGACCGGGTCGGGTCCCCAGCACGCCCGCATCGCGGCGAGATGCTCGACGAATCCGGCGCCCCGCCGGTTGGCCGGAACACCGGCGGCGGTGAACTCCTCCGGGATCAGATAGGACGTCTTGGGTCCACCTCCCCCGCCCTGGCCGAGCCCGGCGTCGGCCCGGCCCCGAGAGAGCTGGTCGAGCGTGGCCAGCCGGCGGGCAAGCACGATCGGAGGCTGGAAGATCGAGTTCACGACACTCGTGGCCAGCCGGATCCGCCGGGTGTGGGCGGCAGCATAGGAGAGCACTTCGAGGGAGTCCCATGCGTACGAATCCGGCAGGTTCGCGTCGTTGGTCCAGTCCTCGCGAACCGGCAGCAGAAGCCGCTCGCTGATGGACACCGCGTGGAATCCGAACCGCTCGGCTGCC
>JBOHED010000701.1:0-3560 GCA_050700915.1 Actinopolymorphaceae bacterium
GTCGAGGGTTCGTGGCCGCGGCGGCGCATGTCCTCGGTGAACGACGTGAGCTCCAGCATGGAGTCGACCTTGGGCGCCGCGACGAACGTCCCCTTCCCGCGTACCCGGTAGAGCCGCCCCTCGGTCACCAGCTGCCCGATCGCCTCACGCACCGTCAGCCGGGAGACGTGGTAACAGGCCATCAGCTCGCGTTCGGACGGAATGGGCGCGTCGGAGCCGAGCTTCTCGGCGATGAGGGACTCGAGGATCTGCCGGAGCTGGAGATGCTTGGGCACGGGACCGTCGGTGACGACGCGCGGTGGGTCACCCACGGCCGCCTCCTCCGCTGGATGCCGTCGGGGCGTCCTCGCGCAGGGGAAGCGTCCCCGGTTATCGTCCGCCCAGGCATGTACGGACGCATCCTGTCATGCGAAGGATGCCGAACCACTCGAAAGGCGCTGGTATGACCACCCAGATGGCCCGGGAGATCGGCGAGCAGCCGGACGCCGTCGCACGGACCCTGGACGTCCTGCGCCCGCTGCGTGGCGACCTCGCCCGGCTGGCCGAGGGGACGCGGCACATCCTGTTCGTAGCAAGGGGATCGTCGGACAACGCCTGCGTCTATGGGCGGTACCTCGTCGAGACCCATGCCCACCGGATGGCCGGCCTCGCGGCGCCGAGCGTCGCCACGCACTACCACGCCGAAGTCGATCTCACCGACGCCCTCGTCGTGTGCGTCTCGCAGTCGGGCGAGACCCGGGAGATCGTCGAGACCATGGAGTGGGCGACGTCCCGAGGCGCCCGGACCGTCGCGGTGACGAACGACGACGAGAGCGCTCTCGCGCGAGCCGCCGACCTGACGCTCGCGACACACGCCGGCGTCGAGCGCGCGGTGCCGGCGACCAAGACCTACACGACGCAGCTCGCTGCGATGGCCATGATCGCGACCGCGCTCGCGCCCGATCCCACCGCGCTCGACGCTCACCTCGCGCGGGCGCCGGGCGAGATGGCCCGGCTGGTCGAGCGGTGTACCGGCGTCGACGAGGCCGCCAGTGCGCTGGTCTCGTCCGCGGAGACCCTGGTCTCCGGGCGCGGCCTTCTCTTCGGTACCGCGCTCGAGGTCGCGTTGAAACTGGAGGAGACCTGTCTGCGGCCGGTGCGGGGACTGTCGTACGCCGACCTCCGGCACGGCCCGATCGCGGTCGTCGACGCCGACGTGGCGGCGATCGTGGTCGCGGCGCCCGACGGTCCGGTCGTGGGCGGGCTCACCGAGGTCGCCGTCGACCTGCGGGAACGTGGGGCCCGCACGATCGGGATCGGCGGGAACGCGGTCTTCGCCGAGTCCTGCGCGCTGTGGGTACCCGGGCCGGACCTCCCCGAGCCCGTCGCCCCGCTCGCCACCGTCGTACCCGGCCAGCTCATCGTCGAGGCACTCGCCCGCCAGCTCGGCCTCGATCCCGACTCGCCGCGCGGCCTGTCCAAGATCACCCAGACCGACGCCACCTGAGGGCTCTTCGTCGTGGCTCGGGGTGCGGGGATCCGGACGTGCGGGCGGGTTACGATGGGCCCGTGATGTGCGCTTTCTTCATTCGTCTGCGGTCAGAACGCCTCACCGACGCCCGGTGAGGGTCTGACCGGACCCTGCTTCCGCGCCGCCGTCCACGACGCCGCGCGGAGTGCGTGATATTTGCCGACCTCTGATGCACGGCGGCTGACGCACATCCCTTGCGAACCATCGAGCAGTGCTGCCGTACGACCTTCCCGAGTGATCTCGGTGGGGCTTTCCTGCCCTGTCCGCATGCCACTCGAGGAGGTCCCTCATGCCGGCCCGTCCCTACCACACCGGCCGCTCCCACCGAGTTGCCCCGGGCCGCCGGTCCAGCGCCCGGCAGAACAGTGCCGACGACCATGCCGGTTCCACTCGAAGCTCCCGTGCCGGCTCGGGTGCCCACGATGGGAACTGGCGCGGGATCCATCTGCTGCGTTCGACCGCGATCATCGAGGGCGTCGTGTCCGCGGCGGCGCTGGCGCCCGAGAGCCTGGTACTCGACCTCGGCGCGGGGCCGGGCACTCTCACCGCGCCGTTGGCCGAGACGGGGGCGCGCGTCCTCGCCATCGAACGGGAGGCCAGCTTCGTCGCCCGCCTGCACAGGCGGTTCGACGAGTGCCCGAACGTCCGCGTCGTCGAAGCGGACCTGCGCGTCGTGCCCCTTCCCAGGAAGGCTTTCCAGGTGGTCGCGTCGATTCCGTACGCCCTCTCCACCACGCTGTTCCGGCGTCTTCTCCAGCCGGCCCAACCCGCCATCGACGCCGCGGACCTGGTGGTCGAGTGGGGGTTCGCGAAGCGGATGGCCCAGCGGATCCCGCGTGACATCGAGACCGCCTGGTGGGGTTCCAGGTTCGACCTCCGGATCGTCCGCAGGATCCCCACGGCGGCGTTCTCTCCCGCGCCGGCGGTGGACAGCGCCCACCTCGCGGTACGCAGGCGGCCGGACATGGCGCGGCGCCCGGTCGCCGGGGTCGTGCATGCCTTGCTGACCGTGGCGTACCGGGAATCCCGTCGTACGACTCGGGAAGTCCTGGCCACCGTCGTCCCCAGGAAACGGGTGAACGGCATCCTCGCGCTCGCCTCGCTTGCGCCGACGGTCGCCGCGGGGCAGGTCACGGTCAGTCAGTGGGCCGAGCTGGCCCGGCTCGTCGCTGCCGACCCGACACTGCCGACACCACCGCTTCCGCGGTCCCTGGATCGGGAGAAGGCCCCGGGCAGAAGGGCCGCGTCCCACGGCCGGCGGCGGAGATGACGGTTGCCGCGCGTTGGTCAGGGTCGTTCGGTGTGGAGCATGCCGGCGGCTTGGTGGGCAACTGGCAGGCGATGTGAGGGTTCGGACACCCTGGGTTTCGGTACGACTACTGTGCGCGTTAGTCTCATCCCTGCAACGGCTCGTACAGACGGGTCGACGCGCCTCGTCGCCCCCACACCCCAGGGGACCGACGAACCACAAAGCCACCCGGCCGCGTCCAGAGGTGGGTGTCAAGGCGGGCTTTCCTCGGCCCGATCACCCTTGCGCCCTTGACGTTCACCAACGGTCGCAGGGTCCGGGTAGTGCGGCGGACATGTGCGCCAGACGTCCATGGCGTCGGCAAGCGCCCGGCACGACCTCACGGGTCAGCGGTCACAGGAGGGGGGTGACCGCTGATCGCGAGGTGGTTGCCGCGTCAGCTTTCCGGCCCGTCTGGTCGACACACGGGGGACGTCCGCCGACCCGGTGGGCTGGCACGAGCGAATTCGGAGGCGGATCCGCTCGTGCCAGCCGCTGAGGGCTGGCGTCGCCGCGGACCGCTGCGTACGTCGGTGGCGGAAGTTGGGGCGCTCGCGATGTTCGGGCTACCTGATCACGATCATGATCACGGGGTCTGGTCGAACGCATGACGGCGGATCCAGGCGTGCATCGCGATCGCGGCGGCCGCGCCGGCGTTGATCGAACGCGTCGAGCCGTACTGCGCGATCGACAGCACCGCGTCGCACGCCTCGTGCGCCTCGGGTGACAGGCCGGGACCTTCCTGACCGAAGAGGAGTACGC
>JBOHED010000702.1:0-5203 GCA_050700915.1 Actinopolymorphaceae bacterium
CAGCTCCGAAGCGAGGCGCTCGGCGACCTCGAACGGCGCGTCGTTCTTGCCGGTCGCGATGATGTGCACGTCGGCCGGACTGATCTCGCGCGGCCAGATGAGGCCCTTGGCGTCGTGGTTGTTCTCCGCGATCGCCGCGAGCGCCCGGCTGATGCCGAGACCGTACGACCCCATCGTGACGACGACCTGCTTTCCGTTCTCGTCGAGCACCTTGACGTCGAGCGCTTCGGCGTACTTGGTTCCGAGCGCGAAGATGTGCCCGATCTCGATGCCGCGGGCCGTCGTCAACGGGCTGCCGCACCTCGGACAGGGGTCACCTTCGCGTACCTCGGCGGCCAGGACCGTCCCGTCGCCGTCGAAGTCGCGTCCGGCCACCAGGTCGACCACATGCTTGTCGGCCTCGTTGGCGCCGGTCACCCAGCGGGAGCCGGGCACTATGCGCGGGTCGAGCAGGTAGCGCACCTTGGCGGTCTTGTGCTCACCGAGCGCGTCCGGACCCATGTAGCCACGGACCAGCCCGGGATGCGCGGCGAAGTCCTCGTCCGTCGCCGCGGCGAGGGTGGACGGATAGACCTGGGCGCCGAGCCGCTTCTCGTCCACGTCGCGGTCGCCTGGTACGCCGATGGCCAGCAGTTCGGAGTCGCCTCCGGGATGGACGACCTTGACGATGACGTTCTTCAACGTGTCGGATGCATGCCACTGCCGGTCGTCGCGCCTCAGGTCCCGCCGGGAGTTGAGATGGGCGACCAGCGCCTCGATCGTCGGCGTGTCGGGTGTGTCCTCGACGTGGGCGGGCGGTGCGTCGTCGTACGGCACCGCCTCCGGTGCCGGGACCTCGACTGCCTCGGTGTTGCTCGCATAGTCGCATGAGGTGCACCGGACGTAGGTGTCCTCACCGACGTCGGCCGGCGAGAGGAACTCCTCGCTCAGCGAGCCACCCATCGCGCCGGACATCGCCTTCACGATCACGTAGCCGAGACCGAGCCGGTCGAAGGTCTTCTGGTAGGCGACCCGATGCTTGTGGTACGAGATCTCCAGGCCGGCGTCGTCGATGTCGAAGGAGTAGGAGTCCTTCATCGAGAACTCCCGCCCGCGCAGGATCCCCGCCCGCGGCCGGGTCTCGTCGCGGAACTTCCACTGGACCTGGTAGATCGAGACGGGAAGATCCTTGTAGGACGAGATGATGTCCTTCACCAGAAGGGCGAAGATCTCCTCGTGCGTCGGGCCGAGCAACATGTCGTTGCCCCTGCGGTCCTTGAGCCGGAAGATGTCCTCGCCGTACTCGGTCCAGCGGCCGGTCAGTTGGTACGGCTCCCGCGGCAGCAGCGCCGGCAGGTGGATCTCCTGGAAGCCAGCGGCGTCCATCTCCTCCCGGACGATCCGCTCGACGTTGCGGTAGGCACTCCAGCCCAGTGGCAGCCAGGAGTAGATGCCGGGCGCGGTCCGACGGATATAGCCGGCGCGCACCAGCAGCCGGTGGCTCGGCACCTCGGCTCCGGCGGGATCCTCGCGAAGTGTACGAAGGAACAGCGTCGACATCCGCAGGATCACGGTATTTCTCCTCGGGCGGGGCGGGTGGCGTCATCGCCAGCAACGGATTCTGCCGAGGATACCGAGCGGCGCCCCTCCACCCGCAACGGGATTGCGCCCGGGTCCGCCTGGTCAGGTGGCTCGAACCGCCTCAGGTGGTCGGGCGCCTGGCCGCGACCACGCGGCGCACTCTCCGCCCGCCGTACTTCTGGACGACGAGGGTGAGCACGCCGGCCAGCACGATGGCGCTCATGTTGATCGCCAACTGGGTCGCGGATCCGGCCATCTCCTTCCCGTTGCCGAACGCGAGCGCCAATGCGAAGTTGCCGGCCGCCGGAACGGTCGTCACCGAGATGAAGACGCCCACCAGCGCTCCGGACTTCGCCGACGTGAGGGACAGAATGCCCGCGATGCCGGCGATGAACGCCACGACGAACGACCACCGGTCCGGCGTCCAGATGAAACCGGTGAACGGGCGCGGCTGGGCGAGGACCGATCCGTCGATCCAGCCGAGGGCCCACCCCAGGAGGCAGAGCAGTGTGGTCAGGGTGATCGCGGTGGCGAGGCCGACGGCGAGCGTGAACAGGGACGTGCGGATCAGCCCGAACCGCCGGTGAGCGAGTCCCACGGCGATGCCGGCGAGCGGGCCGAACTCGGGACCGACGACCATCGCCCCGACGACGAGGATCGCCGAGTCGAGGATGACCGCGATCGCCGCGAGGGTCGTCGCGATCGAGAGGAACCAGACGAAGGTCTTGGACAGCGTGGCGTCGGACTCGGTGCGTTCGACGACCTCGTCCCAGATCACCGCGTCGGCACCTTCGCCGGGGGCGGCCCGCTCGGCCCGGTCGGCGGCGGCGGACACCATGGTGTCGATGGGTTCGAGCGCGATCGAGCCGGAAACGTCGATGCCGAGGTCCTGCAGCGCGTCGAGAACCTCTTCGACCGATTCCCGCGCCAGGTCCGCGGCGATCAGGTCGCCTTCCGGCCGTACGGACGCACCGGGGATGACGGCGAGGTTCGCCGTACCGGGGCAGGTGTTCAACACGCCGACGACCTCATGGGTGAGCGCCGGCGGGGACGTCACCCGGAGATGGAGCACGCGGGCCATCGTAGGTGGCGGACACGCTCAGGGCGCCGACTGGTCGCCGTCCGGCCCAGGGGTGTCGAGGTAGCCCGAGAGGGCGCGTTCGACGAGCAGGCTGAGGGAGATCTCGTCGTCGATCGCCCGGTGCTTGACGGCCAGGACCAGCTCCCGGGGAAGGTAGACGTTGAACTGCACCTTCGTGGTCGACGGACTCATACCGACGATGCTAGCAAGCTAACCGCGGTCGGGTACGCCGTAGCCGCCGCCGCCTGGTGTCTCGACGACGAGGACGTCGCCAGGGCTCGCGTCGACGGAATCGGCTCCGGCCAGCTCGACCACGGTGCCGTCCGTACGTTCGAGCCGGTTGCGTCCGAGGGCGCCCGACTCACCGCCGTCCAGTCCGTACGGCGCAACTCGGCGGTGGCTGGACAGGGTGCTCACCGTGACCGCCTCGGTGAACTGCAGCCGCCGGACCGCGCCGTCACCGCCGCGCCAGCGACCGCGCCCGCCGCTGCCTCTGCGGATCGCGAAGCTCTCCACCACGACGGGGAAGCGCCACTCCAGCACCTCTGGATCGGTCAGGCGCGAGTTGGTCATGTGCGTCTGCACGACCGGCGCGCCGTCGAAGCCCTCGCCCGCGCCCGATCCCGACGCGATCGTCTCGTAGTACTGGTGCCGCTCGTTGCCGAACGTCACGTTGTTCATCGTCCCGGAGCCCTCGGCCTGGATGCCCATCGCCGCGTAGAGCGCGCCGGTGACGGCCTGCGAGGTCTCGACGTTGCCGGCCACGACAGCCGCAGGGTAGGCGGGCGCGAGCATCGACCCTTCTGGCACGACGATCCGCAGCGGCCGCAGGCAACCGTCGTTGAGCGGGATCTCGTCGTCGACGAGGGTACGGAAGACGTAGAGGACCGCGGCCTTCGCCACCGAGGCGGGGGCATTGAAGTTCGTGTCGAGCTGGGCCGTCGTTCCGGTGAAGTCGATGGTCGCCTCCCGGTTCGCCCGGTCGACGGAGACCTGGACCCTGATCAGTGCGCCCGAGTCCAGCTCGTAGGAGTACTCACCGCCGTCGAGGGTGTCGATGACCCGCCGGACGGACTCCTCGGCGTTGTCCTGCACGTGTCGCATGTACGCCTGTACGACGTCCAGCCCCACGTGGTCGATCATCGCCCGGACCTCCTGGACACCCTTCTCGCTGGCGGCGATCTGGGCGCGGAGGTCGGCGATGTTGGTGTCGGGATTACGTGACGGATAGTGCGCTTCGGTGAGCAGCCGGCGGGTCTCGTGCTCGCGGAACCTCGGCCGCCCGCCGTCACCGTCGCCGTCGACGAGCAGCCAGTTGTCGAAGAGCACGCCCTCCTCGTCGACCGTGCGACTCAGCGCGGGCATCGAACCGGGTGTCAGCCCGCCGATCTCGGCGTGGTGGCCACGTGAGGCGACGTAGAAGAGCACGGTGTCTCCAGCGTCGTCGTAGACGGGTGTGACGACGGTGACGTCGGGCAGGTGGGTACCTCCGTGGTACGGGTCGTTGACGGCGTAGATGTCGCCCGGTTTCATCGCCTCGCCACGACGGGCGATGACCTCCTGCACGCTCGCACCCATCGAGCCGAGGTGGACCGGCATGTGGGGCGCGTTGGCGATCAGGTTGCCGTCGGGGTCGAAGAGTGCGCAGGAGAAGTCGAGGCGCTCCTTGATGTTGACCGACTGCGCCGTCGACTCCAGGCGGGCACCCATCTGCTCGGCGATGTTCATGAAGAGGTTGTTGAAGATCTCCAGGAGCACCGGGTCGACCGCGGTGTCGAGATCCTCTTCCTCGACCGGCGCCCTGACGCGTTCCACCTTCAGATGGCCGTGGTTGGTGACGGCGGCGGCCCAGCCTTCGTCGACCACCGTCGTCGCGTTGGCCTCGGCGATGATCGCGGGACCAGTCACCGTGTCGGCCGTACGAAGCTGTTCCCTGCGGTGCAGCGGGGCGTCGAGCCAGCGGTCTCCTGCGTACATCCGGATGGTGTCAACCCGACCTTGGGCAGCCCGGGACTCGTCCTCGGCCACGTGCGAGAGGTCGGGCTGCTCGGTGAGACCGACCGCCTCCACCGAGACCGCTTCGACGGTGAGCGGCTGGTCCATGAGGTAGGTGTAGGTACGCCGGTAGCCCGCCTCGAACTCCGCCACCATGTCCTCCATCGTGCCGAGCTGGACACCGAGCGCGGTGTCGGTTCCCTCATAACGCAGGTGGGCGCGGCGGACGAGTCGCAGCCGGTCCGGTCGTACGCCCTCCGCCAGGAGTTCTTCGCTCGCGGCGGCGGCAAGGCCGTCGGCGACCTCGACCAGGCGGGGGAGCACGGCGGCTTCGAGCCGGGACTCGACCGACTGTTCCCGCATCGTCGTGGTGTCGGCGAGGCCGATCCCCAACGCGGACAGGACTCCCGCCATCGGCGGGACGAGCACCGTGCGGATGCCGAGTGAGTCCGCCACCGCGCACGCGTGCTGGGCACCCGCCCCACCGAACGTGGTCAGGACGTACTCCGTGACGTCGTGGCCCTTCTGGACCGAGATCTTCTTGACCGCGTTGGCCATGTTGGCGAC
>JBOHED010000703.1:0-4229 GCA_050700915.1 Actinopolymorphaceae bacterium
GTGCTCGAACCGCTGCGGTGGATCGCCGAGAACGCCGGCGCCCAGGGCTACGTCGTCGTGGAGAAGGTCCGCGAGGCGGGCAAGGGCACGGGCTACAACGCCGCCACCGGAGAGTACGGCGACCTCATCAAGCAGGGCGTCACCGACCCGGTGAAGGTGACTCGTTCGGCGCTCGCGAACGCGGCGTCGATCGCGGCCATGCTCCTCACGACGGAGACGCTCGTCGTCGAGAAGCCGGAGGAGGCCGACCCGGCGCCCGCGGGTGCTGGACACGGCCACGGCCACTGATTCCGTTCCGTACGCACGACCAAGAAGGGGGACTCTCCGTACGGAGAGTCCCCCTTCTGCGTGTCTGGCGTGCGTCACCGGCGGCGAGCGTCACCGGCGGCGAGCGTCAGCGGGCCGGGCGGGCCTTGAGGGCACGGACCTTCACGGTGGCGTTCGTCTCCCGGACGGGGCCGCCGAGCGTGTCGTCCGCCTTGTCCTTGTGGAGCACGAGCTCAGCACGGTACTTGATCCTGGTGACCTGACCTGCCGTGATCTCGACCCGACGTTCGGCGTAGCCAGGCGTACGAAATCGCACGGTGTGCGGACCGGCCGGAAGGGGGTACGCCCAGACCGACCAGCTGGCGCGGCGTTCGTTGCCGTCGATGGTGAGCGTCGGCGGGTCTACCCAGTTGGTCCAGTTCGGGCTCTCCATGACCAGCCGGCCGTCCTCTTCGAGGGCCACCGTGCTGTCGAAGTCGAAGGTGACCTCGACCGCGCCCCAGCCGTCGGGCAGCTCGGGATACGACGCGCTCCCACTCTGGTCGACGTGGACAGCCTGCGGTGTGGCTGGTCCGGTCACCGCTTCCCCCTCCGCTTCCGCGACGTGGATCGCCGGCCGCCCTTCCAGCCCCGGTAACCGACCCAGATGAAGTACAGACCCACGACGGCGGCCAACAGGCCAACGGCCGGTACGCCGTCGTACCACGTGACACCGATGGCGACGACGATCCCGACGGCTGCTGCGATCGCCATCGTCAGGTACAGCCATGGCGTGATTCCGCTCCGTGGCCTCGACGCCGGGAGGCCTGGCAGTCCAGATCTGCCCTGCGGCCCACGATGCGCCTGCTTCGAGCCAGGGGAGTACTCGAACTCCAAGACCTGGCCCTCGGCGATCGTGACCGGAGTCGTCTGGCGGGAACCGCCCACCTGCACCTCGACCAACCGTTCACCCGCGGGAACGACGACCAGCGCCCGGCCGAAGCCGAATGCCGCGGGCTTTCCGTCGATACCGATGATCGGCCCCTGGCCCAGCAGCGGGTCCTTCTCTTCCGAGGGCGTAAGCCAGCTGTCGATGGCGAGGGCACCATGGTCTGCCGGCAGCGCGGACCGATCATTCGTGTCCAACGGCAGCACCGTGTAGGGGCTACCCGGATAGGTGGTGAGAACTTCGTCGGCATCGGTGCTCACGTCAGTCACCACCAAGCTTCCGTTCGATCTCCTCGTCGGATTGCTGATGGTCGTTGCTGCTCCAGTCGCCGTAGTCGTCGGCGGCCTTGCCCGCACCGCCCGCGATGCCGCCCCAGCTGCTCGGGCTCGTGGGGCTGAAGACCCTCGACCCGTCGGTGAGGAGATCCTTGGCCACGTCTCCTGCGCTCTTGTAGCCGGCGTACCGGCCTCCGTCCCTCTTCTGGAACTTCCGGAGGGCGTTCTCCATGCCGGACTTCCTGAGCTTGTAGAGAATGTTCTTGAGCTTGAAGAGGATCTTGTTCACCCTTGCGATGAACCGCACCGCCCGACTGCTGGTGGACGCCGCGCGCACTGCTGTCGCGGTGCCGGCGGCGGCCGTCGAGGCCCCGAAGGTGACCGGCGCCGAGGCCAGGGCCGGAATCCAGACCATGATCAGCCACTCGATGAACTCGGCGATCAGGCCGAGGACGAAGTTGTACGCGAGCTCCATCAGCATCTTGGAGATGCTCATGATCGTTTGGATCAGGCTGACATCGTTGGCGATGCCGAGTACCCCGTCCGAAAAGTCGTTCAGCTTGGTCTTGGCCGCGCCGGCCGCCTCGCCTTCCCAGGTCACGAGGCCGGCGTTGGCGGCGTCGCGTACCTCTCCTGCCAGGGGGACGAGGGCGGCCTGGACCCGGGCCCATTTCTTCATCTCCTCGTCCATGCGCTCCGGGTTACCGGTGACGTAGCCGATCGCATCCTGCAGGGGCTGGATCCAGTCGATGAGGAATCCCAGGCCCTGGCTGATCAGCCAGTTCAGCGGATCGGCTCCGATAGCCATGACGCTGCCGGCCATACCAGCGACGGACCCGCCGACGCTGGCGACCTCGGACCAGTTGGCGCCAGGGTCGTCCAGGAACTTGTCCCCGGACTTCCAGATCCCCACGCCCGAGCCGGCGAAGGGGATCTTGTCCACCTGGTTGTTGTCGAGTCGCCAGGTGCCGGTGTCCGCGTTCGCGCCGGTGTCGTTGGTGACGTCGCTGTCGGTGTCGTTGGTAGTCATCGCGCGCCCCCTGTCCTCAGTAACCTGGCATGCCGGTGTCGTCGAGCGCGCCCTCGAGCTGCTTGAGCGCGTCGGTGATGCCGTCCTCGTTCGCCTTGTAGGTCTTGCCCGCCGCGTCGACCCGGAGGACGTTGTCCCGCAGTGACTCGCCCATCGTCTTCAGGTGCTCGAGGGTGTCCTCGCCGGCGACCTTCCAGTAGACGATCGCCGCGGGCATGCCGACGATTCCCCAGACCTTCCACTCCGGTGCGGTGTCACTGGCGAGCTCCAGGATGTTACCCGCGTTGGTGTTGAGCTTCTCCAGCTGCTGCTTGACCTCGGCGATTTCCGCTGCGCTGTAGTTCGCGCCTCCGCCACCCATGCCCATTCACCGCCAGTTCTCGTCGTCCAGCCTCTGGAGTTGCCAGTGGTCTGGTGGCCACCTTCACTGCGTGTCGTCTGGTTGGTAACGCTCGACCATGCCGCGGATGTCCATCTGCGAGCCGACGTACGCCTGCGCGGTACCGGCCACTCCCTGCGCCAGGTTGGCTGTCGCCTGATGGATGGTCGCCAGCACCATGGGTCCGACCCTGGACGGACCATGTCGGAGGATCCGGTCGCTGATGTCGATGCTGATCACGCCGACGCCGTTCTGGACGGTGACCTCGACCGCACCCGCACCGTCCGGCGTCGTCGCGGTCGCTGTCTGCCCCGCCATCTGCTTCTGGACCTCGGAGTAAGTCGCCATCCGTTGGTCGGCATCTCGCTGAAGCTTGGCGAACCCGTCCCGGGCGGCGCGGAGTTCCTCCTCCATCCCGTGCCGACGGATGAAGTCCCACTCGTCGGGGGTGAAGTCGTCCCATCCCTCGGACTCGTCGACACCAGCCGCGAGCTCGTCGAGTCCCGGAGGGTCAGGGATGGCGCTGGCCGGGACTGAAGACGGGGGCGGGCCGAGGATGGTCGCGAGGGCCTGCTCCGCCATCGGACCCAGCTCCCGCGTCGACGCCGACAGCTCGTCGTTCATGCGGTGGTGCGCGGCTCTGAGGGTCTGCACGATCAGCTCGCCGAGCTCTGCGGCGGTGTGTCTGCGGGCCTGGTGTTGGAGCTCGATCGACGTCGCGGTGTTACCGGGTGCCACCGTGACCGTCACCGTGTGGTCGGTGGATGGGTGCGTGACGCTGGCACCGGCCAGGAGTTCGCTGAGCCGGTGAGCGTCGGCAGTCGTACGAGCCGATTCCGCGGAACCATTCACGGGCAAGCAGCGTAGTGCAGGACAAGTAGGGCGTTTCGCGACCTGCTCCGGAAGCTGTGGATAAGTCGGAGCTCCCTCAGGACGAGCGGCTGTCCGAGTTCTTGGCCGAGCCCTTGCTCGAGGTCTTTCCGGCGGCTTTGCCAGCGGCGGACCTGGTAGGGGTCGACCCGCCCGCCGTGGCTTTCGCGCCGGTCGAGCCGTTGGACGTCGAACCCCTGAGCGAGGTGCCGGTAGCCGCGGAGGCCGCTGCGGTGGAGGCCGCTGGCGCGGAACCTGCGGCGGCAGGCTCGGTGTCGGGTTCCTCTTCGCGCCCCCAGAATGCGGCCTGCGTCGCTTCGGCCTCCGCCACGCCGCGGGCGTACGCCTGCCGGGCCTCCTCCGAGTCGTCCCAGGTGTCGTGCCCGTCGAACTCGGTCGGCCCCCTGCCGCCACGCTCGGCGATCAACAGATCCCACTCGGGCGTCGGCATCTGATCCTGACTCATCGCTACTCCTCGTA
>JBOHED010000704.1:0-5232 GCA_050700915.1 Actinopolymorphaceae bacterium
TCGACAGTGGGACCCCACGGGTCAACGGGGCGACGGGATAGAGCGCGTGGACCCGCGCTCCGGCCATCCGATGCGTACCCCTCGGGCCAGGCAGGTACGACACCACGAGGTTGAGGAACCGGTCGGAGTACGTCGTTCGGGCGAACCACCCGTGCACGACACCAGGCAGCAGACCGACCGCCCGCATGACGAGTGCGGCCGCGACCGGTTCGCCGCGCGCGACTCCGTCGCGCAACTCGGCCCGGATCCGTGCCAGCCGCTCCGCCGGCCGCATCGGGCCCATCGGGAGTTCTACCGGGACAGCGGTCGTCCAGTTGCCGAAGATCCGCTCGTCGGACCGTGGCCGGGTGCTGAGCGGAACGAACGCGCGCAGCGGCCCCTCGCCCAGGAGACCCACCGGCCGCAGACTCCGGTCGAGCGTCTCGGCGACCAGAGCGAGGACGAGTTCGAACGTCCGTACGTCCAGCCGGCGCGCGGCCGTACGTAGGTCGGCGGCCGACAGTGGCACCGTCATCAGCGACTGGTGCGACGGCTCCCGGTTGACCAGCTGCCGGTTGACCAGCTGCCGGTTGGTCGGATGCCGGTTGGCCTGCCGGTTGATCGGATGCTGTGGGGCTCGACCGCGCGCCGCGAGATGCCAGAGCCCGCGCACCGCACGGACGGCGACGGAGCCAGTGTCGGCGTCGGCGTCTGGCCGGCTCGGTGGTTCTGCGGCCGATCGGTCGCGCGGATGCCCATCCCGCCCCGCGTCGAGCAGGCAGGTGAGGAGACCGAGTGCAGACAACCCGTCGCCAAGGCTGTGGTGGACCTTCATCACCAGGGTGCTCCTCCCACCCTCTGGCGGGTGGATGAGGACCATCCGCCAGACCGGCCGGTCGCGCGGCAACGTGGCCGAGAAGACCTCCTCGAGCGCGTCCGTAACCTCCTCGTCCGACCGGGCGTACCGCTCGGTGATGTGTGCGGCGACGTCGATGTCCCCGCGTACGGCCCACCCCCGCTCGTGGCCTCTACGCATCGGTTGCCACTGGAGCGGTGGGAGATGCGGTACGCGGGCCGCGACCGTCGCGCGGATCTGGTCGAGGGTGACCGTTCGCCCGTCGGCGAGCCGGTCCAGCTCGACGACCACCCCGATCTCCTGGGCCGGGCCACCTTCCTCGACCCGGGCGAAGAAGGCATCCGCCGGACGCATCGGCCACGGGCGCGACGGCCGGGTGCCGATCGATGGTTCGGCCAGGTCCTCCGCCAGTTCGCTCGCCAGGGCGCCCGTCAGGACGTGGGTCAGCTCGCCCGGCGATTCGGTGCGACCGTCGTTCGTCGAGGCGTCGCCCTCCACCGAGCCACGGCCGGCACGACCGATCACCGCCGGCGGGCACCATCCGGTGAGAGCCGCGCGGAGGCGGGCCGCGAGTTGCTCCTCCGACCTGCACAGGTCGGAGAGCCCGGCGACCGTCATCAGGCTGGCGTTGGCCGTGCCGTGCGCCGGGATCGGGTCGGCCATGACGACCGGCCGGCCGGTCGCGACGGCTTCGAGCGCGGTCACGCCTCCCGCGTTGCTGACCACGACGTCGGCAGCCTGGTTGAGCAGGGGCATGTCGTCGACCCAGCCGAGGGGCACGAGCCGCGCCCGTGGGTAGCCGAGCTTCTCGAGCCGGACCAACACCGCGTCGTTGCGTCCGCAGACCGCGACGAGCTGGATGCGTGGGTCGGAATCGAGCAGCGTCCGGACCATCGAGTCGCGCATACCGAACGCGAAGGTGCCACAGGCGACGAGGACGACGAACGCGTCCTCGCGCAGCCCGAAGTGCCGCCGTCCGGCTCTCGGGTCCCCCGGACGGAACGCCTTCTCCACGGGCAGCGCCGACACCGCCACGTGGGCGTCCGCGTCGGCGAGGCGCGCGCCCGGGACCGCCGCCTCGTGGACGACGTAGGTGGTGTCGACGCCGCCGTAGACCCAGAACGGGTGGGGTGCGAAGTCACTCACCCACGCGGCCGTGGGCACCGCCAGGCCGCGGTGCTGCCGAAGCCAGGAGAGACCGGCGCTGCCCAGCGGGTAGGTGCTGAGGATGACGCCCGGTGCGAAGGCGTCGATCTCGGCGGCCAGCCGGCGGCCGGCCCAGCTTCCGGTGAAGCGCTTGGAGCCGCGCGAGAGCCAGCGGAGGTTCCAGGTCGCGCCGTAGAAGAAGTCATAGAGCCAGGGAGCCCGCTCGACACTGGTGGTGTAGATCCAGCAGAAGCCCGGCCCCACGCCCGGACCCATCCGGTCGAGGGTGTCGATCCAGCGGATCTCGCTCTCGGGCCAGCGTTGCCGGACCGCCTCGCGCAGAGCCCGTCCGGCGGCGTCGTGTCCACCACCGATCTTGGCCGACACGATCATGACCCGGCGCCGCGTGTGAGCCCCGACGTCCAACCCTGTGCGGGCAGGAGCGACACCGATCACGTTGGCCCCCCTCAGCCGATGGTTCTCGTGCGTGGCGTGCCTCGCGGCAGCGGCACCAGACCCGTCGCCTCAAGAGACACGGCCTAGGCGCCCGTGTCACCTTCAGGATCTCCTGCCGTGATGCGCGGCCAATGAAACCAACCGCCTACGGCGACAACCGGCCTGCAGTCTACCCGCGCACCCCCTTGTGAGCTTGGCAAAGGGGCAAAGCGCGCTATTGCGTCAGTCCGTACGGAGAGGAGGGTTTTCTCATGCACACAAGCGATTCGTGATCTTCTCGGGCCAGACGAGATGGACTGGGTGCTCCGCCAGGATCCTGCTCGCCGGGCAGCCATGACCACCGCTGTCATCGACTACGCAGCTTCAGTTCTGCCGCGATCTTTTCGACGATCGCCGGATCGTCGTTCCACACCGGATCGTCAGGTCGTGGATCGTGGAACACGATGTCGGTGAAGCCCAGCTCTCCGTAGCGTTCCACGAACTCGCGGAAGGCCGCGACGCTCGCCAACGGTCGCTCAGCGCTGTTGCCCACCAGGTAGATCCGGGCGATGTCGGCGGGGTCGCGCCCGAGCTCATCGCAGTGTTCGGCGAGTACCTCCGCCTGCTTGTTGACAATTCGTTCCGTCTCCGCCGCCGTGCGTGAGTGGGACGAGGAGTCGCCGAACGTGATCCACGCATCGGCGTACCTCGCGACGAGTGCGAGCGTCCGCCGCCCACCCGCTGCCAGCGCCAGCGGAAGGCGGGGTTGTTGCACGCAACCAGGGATCATCCGTGCCTCCTCGACGGTGTAATGCTCGCCACGATGCGACGTCACCGGTTGCCGGAGGAGACGGTCAACCACGTCGACGAACTCACCCAGCCGCCCGACCCGTTCGGCGGGGGGAAGCGGCGAGCCGCCGAAGGTCGTGGCGTCGAAGCCGATCCCACCGGCACCGAGGCCCAACGTGAGCCGCCCGCCTGACACGTGGTCCAGCGTCATGGCCTCCTTTGCCAACGTGACCGGATGCCGGAAGTTCGGCGAGGCGACCATCGTCCCGAGCCGCACCGTGCCGGTAGCGCAGGCAAGTCCGGTGAGCCACGGAATCGTCGCGTGCCAAGGACGATCACGGTAGCGACGCCAGGACAAGTGATCGTAGGTCCACAGGTGGTGGTAACCGAGCTGTTCCAGCTGCTGGGCCCGCTCGACCGTCTCCGGCCAGGGATCAGTGGGGAGCATCAGGATGCCGACACGCATCCGGCGAGCCTACGGCTGGTCAGGTCATGGTCGAGCCCTGGTCTCCCTGGACAGGGGACCTACTCCGCGTCCTCCGGGCAGTGCTCTTTCAGCCAGCCGCGCAGAGGAACGTCGTCGTCGGTGGGAGAGTAGTAGCCGTTGGCGTTGAGCCCGGCACCGAGCAACTGCTGCCGGATCGGGTCGCTGGCCGGCCAGAGGTCCCGCACGGTCATGTCGTCCTTCGTTCGAATCCATCGGAACCCGTAGCCGTAGAAAAGTACCTTGCGGGTGACATCGGACCAGTTCGGACTGGCCGCGTGCCACATGCGCCGGTCGAAGAAGACCGCGGTGCCTGGCTTGGCGAGGACGGGTGTCGCCCCCTCGGGTTGGCCCTCGCCGTCGGGGACGTCGATGTGATCGTGCTGGTGGCTGCCGGGTACGACCCAGAAGTTGCCGCGCCCTTCGACGCTGGTGTCGGAGAGGAAGTAGGCCACCTTGATCGACAACCGCGGACGCGGATGGGTGTCGATGTCGCGGTTGACCCGGCCAGAGTCCTGGTGCCAGCCGAACGTCTTGCTCGTCCGTGCCTGTCCCGACGGCGGCGTCACGATGAGGTGCGCGTGGTAGAGGGAGATGTTCCAGCCGAGGATCCCCCACACCTTGGGAAAGATCGGTGCGTAGTCCACGAGGTCGGTGAACGCCTGGTCTTCCGGGATGAAGTTGGGGACGAACATCGCCTTGTCACCCGGGTTGCCGGCGGCCAGGTGCTGATCGTGCAGGCGGTCGGTGGCCGCGGTGAGGCGTTCGACCTGCTCCGGGGTCAGTGCGTTCTCGATCTGCAACAGTCCGCGTTCGTCGAAGGTCTTCCGTTCCTCAGCGGAGAGCCGGAATTTCAGGCTCGACGGATCCATGTCAGTTCGCTCCTTGTGGTGCTATGGCTTGCAGTGCAAGGCGACGTTGCGCCACTGGCCGGCGGCAATGCTGGTACGGCATGGATCTCGACCGGCTCCTTCGACAGACGACATCCTCATCCAAGATGCGGAATCATTGTTCGCCTGTACGGAAAGTAGTCGGGTCGCCCAAACAGCGTCAAGGAAGACGACCGGCGAAGGACACCCGCGCGCCGGAGCTGGCAACTCAGCGCGTGCGAACCGGCCGGAAGGCCCGCAACGACGGCAGCGCCCGTCCGGCGAAGTCCCACATGGTCAGGTTGTCGTTCGGCGTACCGGCCCCGGGTTCCCAGCCCACCCCTGGGATCCATCCTGGTTCCCAGTCGAAGAAGCCGACGCCGTGTCCACGCGGCACATCGAGGAGGATCCTGCGCAGCGCGTCGAAGAACGCGGCCTGCCCGTGCGGCGTCGCCGGGTAGGTCTCCTCGTCGGGCAGCGGTTCGTCGAGTGGGTAGAAGTTCGCCAGGTCGTCGCCGTTGGCGGCCGTCCAGGGGTAGGCGGTCTCGACCACCACGATGTCCTTGTCGTAGCGGGTGGCGAGGTCGTGGAGATTGGCCTCCAGGTCGGCGAGCGACCCGTGCCAGATCGGATAGTACGACTCACCGATCAGGTCGTACGGCACCTCGAACTCG
>JBOHED010000705.1:0-7228 GCA_050700915.1 Actinopolymorphaceae bacterium
TCGTCCGGCTCCCGCGCCACCGACGGGTCCTGGGTGTAGTCGTAGACCTCCTCGGTCGGCGCGTTCCAGAGGTCCTCGAGGAATCCCGTCTCGACCGCGCGGCCCCAGACGTTCTGGTCGATGGAGAACGGCGACTTCTTCGAGACGTCGATCGGCAGGCCATGCTGCTCGGCGTAGGAGATCGCCTTCTCGCGCGTCCAGGCGAAGTCGCGGACGGGGGCGAGCACCTTCAGTTCCGGCGCCAGCGCGCCCACGCCCACCTCGAACCGCACCTGGTCGTTGCCCTTGCCGGTGCAACCGTGGGCGACGACGGATGCGCCGTGGTCCTTCGCGGCGGCGACGAGGTGCCGCACGATGAGGGGACGCGACAGGGCCGACACCAGCGGGTAGCGGTCCATGTAGAGCGCGTTGGCCGCCAGCGCCGGCATGCAGAACTCGTCGGCGTACTCGTCCTTCGCGTCGACGACGACCGCTTCGACCGCGCCGCATTCCAGCGCCCGCTTGCGTACGGTCTCGAGGTCTTCGCCGCCCTGGCCGACGTCGATCGCACACGCGACCACCTCGGCGCCGGTCTGGTCGGCGATCCATCCGATCGCCACGGAGGTGTCGAGACCTCCGGAGTAGGCGAGAACTACCCGCTCGGTCATGGTCGTTGCTCCTTCTACGCTTTCTCAGGTCCAGTAGGGGTCGGCGGTCGCCCGCCGGGGCGGTGCTGGCGCGCCAGCACGAGCAGCTGGTCGGCGATGGCGTCCCCGCCGGCCGGATCTCGCGCGACGACGAGCACGGTGTCATCGCCGGCGATCGTGCCGAGGATGTCGGCGATCTCCGCGTGGTCGAGCGCGGACGCGAAGAACTGCGCGGCACCCGGCGGTGTCCGCAGCACCACCAGGTTGGCCGAGCCCACCGCGGAGACCAGCAGCTCGCCGCAGACCCTTGCGAGCCGACTGTCAGCGACCGCCGGTGCGTCCGGAGCGGCCCGCGCGGTCCGGTCGCCACCCTCACCGGGCAGGGCGTAGACGAGGACCCCGGCGGCGTTGCGGACCCGCACCGCACCCAGGTCGTCGAGGTCGCGGGACAACGTGGCCTGGGTGACCGCAATCCCGGCCTCGGCCAGCCGTTCGACCAGCTCGGACTGTGAACGTACGGCCGACCGGGACAGGACCTCGACGATGTACTGCTGGCGCGCCGTTTTCGTCGCCGGCCACTTCGGCGTCAGCTGCTGTTCGCTGGTCATCGTCGTCGCCCCCCGGCCCCCGGCCGCGACGGATCGAGCAGGAACGCAAGAAGCGCCTTCTGCGCGTGCAGGCGGTTCTCCGCCTCGTCCCAGACCACGCTCTGCGGACCGTCGATGACGCGCTCGGCGATCTCCTTGCCCCGGTACGCCGGCAGGCAGTGGAGCACGATCGCCTCAGCTCCCGCGTGGGCCATTACCTCCTCGGTGACGGCGTACGGCAGGAACCGCGCGCTACGGTCGTCGGCCTCGTCCTCCCGGCCCATCGAGACCCAGGTGTCGGTCGCCACGGCGTCGGCCCCGTCGACCGCCTTGCGCGGGTCGTGCAGCACCCCGACCGAGCCGCCCGTCTCGGCGGCGATCGCCGCCGCCCGGTCGAGGATCCCGGGGTCCGGTAGGTAGTTGTCGGGCGTGCCGATGCGGACGTGCATGCCAGCCACCGCCCCACCGAGGAGGTACGAATGGGCCATGTTGTTGGCGCCGTCGCCCAGGTAGGTCAGGCGGAGCCCCGCCAACCGACCCTTGCTCTCGCGGATCGTCTGCAGGTCGGCAAGAACCTGACACGGGTGGAACTCGTCGGTCAGTGCGTTGACCACGGGTACGTCGGCGTGGGCGGCCATCTCCTCTATCCGCTCCTGGCCGTAGGTCCGCCACACGATGGCGGCGACCTGGCGACCGAGCACGCGCGCGGTGTCGGCGATCGACTCGCGGACGCCGACCTGCGCCAGCCGGGCGTCGACCACCATCGGGTGACCGCCCAACTCGGCGACGCCCACGGTGAACGACGTCTGCGTCCGCAATGTCGGCTTGTCGAAGAGGATCGCCACCGCCTGCGGTCCGGCCAGCGGACGCGCGCCGAACCGGTCCTTCTTCATCGCGTCGGCGAGGTCGAGGACCCGGGCCTGTTCCGCGGGGGTCAGGTCGTCGTCACGCAGGAAGTGCCTGACGTCGTGCGGACTGACCATCTACGCCTCCCTTTCCAGGCCGGCGTCGAGGAGGGCCGGGAACACGTCAAGGAGAGCTTGCACCTGTGCCGAGGTGACCACCAGCGGCGGGGCCAGGCGTACGGCGTCCGGCTGGACCGCGTTGACCAGGAACCCCGCGTCCTGCGCGGCGGCCTGAACCGCCGCGGCCGTTGGCTGGGTGAGCACCGCCGCCCGCCAGAGCCCGCGGCCGCGAACGCCTGCCAGCAACGGATGGTCCAGCGCGGCGATCCCGTCGGCCAGCTTGTCGCCGACGGTGACCACGTGGTCGAGCAGACCTTCGCGTTCGATCGTCTCCAGGACCGCGAGTGCCGCAGCGCACGACACCGGGTTCCCGCCGAACGTCGATCCGTGCTCGCCCTTGGCGAACGTCGTTCCGTACGCACCCAGACCGATGCACGCGCCGATCGGCAGTCCTCCGCCGAGCCCTTTGGCCAGCGTCAACACGTCCGGTCGTACACCCTCGTTCTGGTGGGCGAACCACATGCCGGTACGCCCGATACCGCACTGGATCTCGTCGAGAACGAACACCGCGCCCGTCGCGTCGCAGCTCTCCCGGGCGGCGGCGAGATAGCCGTCCGGTGGTGGCACCACACCGCCCTCCCCCAGCGCCGGCTCGAGGAAGAGTCCCGCGCACTCGTCGGTGACGACCTCCTTCAGCGCGGCCACATCACCGAAGGGAACGAACCGCACGTCAACACCGTACGGCGCGAACGGCTCGCGGATCGCGGCCTTGCCGGTGAGCGCGAGGGCACCCATCGTCCTTCCGTGGAAGCCATCCTGGGCCGCGACCACGAAGCCACGCCTGGTGCCCGCGGCGTGCTTGCGGACGAGCTTGAACGCCGCTTCGTTGGCCTCGGTCCCGCTGCTGGTGAAGAAGACCCGGCCGTCGTGGCCCAGTAGGGCGAGGAGGTTCTCCGCGAGCAGAACCTCGGGCTGGTGCAGGAACAGATTGGACGTGTGCGCGAGCGTTGCCACCTGCCGCGACACCGCCTCGACCAGTGCCGGATGGGCGTGTCCCAGGGACGACACGGCGATGCCGGCGATGAAGTCGAGGTATCGCCTGCCGTCGACGTCCCACACCGCGCACCCCTCGCCGCGCGTCAGCGCCACCGGGGGTCGACCGTAGGTCGGCATCAGGGCAGCCTCGAACCTGCCCGCCCATGTGTCGTACTGCGGCGCGAGACTCACGTCTCCTCCTTCGTCGTCGGCACGACCATCGTGCCGATTCCTTCGTCGGTGAACACTTCCAGCAGCAGCGAATGTGCCACCCTGCCGTCGATCACGTGCGCCTGCGGAACACCGCCCTGGACGGCCCTGAGGCAGGCCTCCATCTTCGGCACCATCCCGGAGGCCAGCGTGGGCAGCAGGTCGGTCAGCTCCTCGGCGTCGAGTTCGCTGATCACGGTGCCGTTCGTACCGTTCGGGCCGCTCGCCCCCTCGGCCGACCAGTCGCGGTAGACGCCTTCCACGTCGGTGAGCACGACCAGCTTCCGCGCACCCAGGGCGACCGCGAGCGCACCGGCCGCCGTGTCGGCGTTGACGTTGTGCACCACCCCGTCGATGTCCGGCGCCACGCTCGACACCACCGGGATCCGGCCGGCGTCGATCAGGTCCTGGACCGCCTCGGGCCGCACCGAGACGACGTCGCCGACGAGGCCGACGTCGACCTCCGCGCCGTCGACGGTCGCGGTCCGCCGTTCGGCGGTGAAGAGGCCGGCGTCCTCGCCCGAGAGCCCGACTGCGAACGGGCCGTGCGAGTTGACCAGGCCCACCAGCTCCCGGCCGACCTGGCCGACGAGCACCATCCGGACGACCTCCATCGCCTCCGGTGTCGTGACCCGGAGTCCGCCACGGAACTCGCTCGCGATGTCGAGCCGACCGAGCATGTCGCTGATCTGTGGGCCGCCGCCGTGGACGACGACCGGACGCAGGCCGGCGTACCGCAGGAAGACGATGTCCTCGGCGAACGCACGCTTGAGTCCGTCGTCGGTCATCGCGTTGCCGCCGTACTTGATGACGACGATCGAGCCGTGGAAGCGTTCGAACCACGGAAGTGCCTCGATCAGCGTCCGGGCCTTGCGTTGGGCGTCGGTGTGGTCTCGGTTCTTCAGCGTGCTCATGTGGAGTAGGCGGAATTCTCGTGAACGTACGCATGGGTCAGGTCATTGGTCCAGACCGTGCCCGACTCCTCGCCTGCCTTGAGATCGACGGTCACGTCGACCTTGCGCGCCGAGAGGTCCACCAGGTCACGGGACTCGCCGATGCCACCGTCTCGGCACACCCACACACCGTTGAACGCAACGTCGAGAGTCGCCGGGTCGAAGGCCGCGTCCGTGGTGCCGACAGCGGCGAGAATCCTGCCCCAGTTGGGGTCCTTGCCGAAGACCGCACACTTGAAGAGGTTGTTCCGCGCGATCGACCGCCCGACCTCCAGCGCGTCGGCGTCGCTCGCCGCGTTGACCACCTCGATCGCGATGTCGTGGTCCGCCCCTTCCGCGTCGCCGATCAACTGTTGGGCGAGGTCGTGGCAGACTTCACGCAGCGCTTTGGCGAACTCGGCGTAGGTCGGTGCGACTCCCGATGCACCGCTCGCCATCGCAAGGACCGTGTCGTTGGTCGACATGCAGCCGTCGGAGTCGAGCCGGTCGAACGTCGCCGCCGTCGCCTCCCGCAAGGCACGGTTGACAGTGGCGGCGTCGACGTCGGCATCGGTGGTGAGGACCACGAGCATCGTGGCGAGCGACGGCGCCAGCATCCCAGCGCCCTTGGCCATGCCGCCAACAGTCCAACCGCCTGCTGCGTACGACGCCTGCTTCGACCGCGTGTCGGTCGTCATGATTGCCGTGGCAGCGTCATCACCACCGTCAACCGCAAGTTGCGCAGTGGCGTCGGCGATTCCGCTCAGCAGCTTCTCGCGCTGCAACTGCTCACCGATGAGGCCCGTCGAGCAGACGGCGACGTCGATCGCCCCGATGCCGAGCTTCGTCGCGACGAGCTCCGCCGACGCATGGGTGTTCTGGAAACCCTCGGTACCCGTGTAACAGTTGGCGCCACCGGAGTTGAGCACCACGGCACGGATCTGGCCGCCCTTGCAGGCTTGCTCACTCCACAGCACGGGGTTGGCTTTGCACCGGTTCGCCGTGAAGACCGCCGCCGCGGAGAAGGTCGGCCCGTCGTTGACGACGAGGGCGATGTCGGGCTTCCCGCTCGGCTTCAGGCCGGCCGTCGCGCCGGCGGCGCGGAAACCCTTGGCCATGGTGACGGTCATGGTGCCAGTCCGATCGTGGTGAGGCCCGTCGTCTCCGGCAGGCCGAGGGCGAGGTTCATGCACTGGACGGCACCACCGGCGGTGCCCTTGGTCAGGTTGTCGATCGCCGCCACCGCGACGAGGCGCCCGGCGCGTTCGTCGATGGTGACCTGCGCATGGACGGTGTTGGCGCCGAGGGTGCCCGCCGTGCTGGGCCAGGACCCGTTCGGCAGCAGGTGGAGGAACGCCTCGGCTTCCCACGCCTCGGCGTACGCGGCCCGCGCCCGACCCGTGTCAACCTCGGCTTGCACTCGTGCGGTACAGGTGGCCAGGATCCCGCGTGGCATCGGAACCAGGACCGGGGTGAACGACACCGAGACGGCCGCACCACCCGCGGCCACCCGGAGGTTCTGCTCGATCTCGGGGGTGTGGCGGTGGGTACCACCGACGGAGTACGCCGACGCCGATCCCATCACCTCGCTCCCGAGCAGGTGCGGCTTGGGAGCGCGCCCGGCCCCGGATGTGCCGGAGGCCGCCACGATCACCACGTCGCTGGGCTCGACGAGGCCGGCCGCGACCGCCGGGTACAGCGCGAGACTCGCCACCGTGGGATAGCAGCCCGGCACCGCGATCCGTCGCGCCGGCCGCAACCGGTCCCGTTGGCCGGGCAGCTCGGGCAGGCCGTAGGGCCACGTACCCGCATGCTCGCCGCCGTACCACCGCTCCCAGGCAGCCGGATCCTCGAGCCGGAAGTCGGCACCGCAGTCGATCACCAGCACGTCGTCAGGAAGGCTCGCGGCCACCGCTGCGGACTGCCCGTGCGGCAACGCCAGGAACACGACGTCGTGGCCGGCGAGCTGCTCCGTCGTGGTGTCGACAAGCTCGCGATCGGCGAGCGCCACCAGGTGCGGATGATGCCCGCCGAGTGTGGTGCCCGCGCTCGCCCCCGCGGTCAGCGCTCCGACCTCGACCTCGGGATGACCGAGGAGGAGACGCAGCAGCTCACCGCCGGCGTATCCGCTCGCGCCCGCGACCGCTGCCCTGAATCCCATCCGCCCGACTCCTCGACTCCGAGACGCCCTCATCGGCGATCGTGCATGAGTATGCCGTACGACGCAATCTCATGCAACCGGGGTCGATGAACCGGAGCAACCGGGCAAAGTGCCGCCGCCGCGGACGACCGGTGCGGTCAGCGCCGGGTGAGTCCAGCAGCACCGGCCAGCGTAAGGCTCTCGGAGTAGTGGCACGCCGCCACGTGGCCCTCCCCCGTCGTCCGCAGCTCCGGCACCTCGGAGTTGCAGCGTTCCTCGCGAACGTGCGGGCAGCGGGTGTGGAAGAGGCATCCCGGCGGCGGGTTGGACGGGTCGGGCAGGTCGTCGGGAAGTGCGTGCTCGTGCCGACCGCGACGCTTCTGCGGGTCAGGCAGCGGCACGGCGTTCAGGAGTGCCTCGGTGTAGGGGTGGTTCGGCGTGGAGTACAGCGACGACGTGTCCGCAGTCTCGACGATCTTGCCGAGATACATGACGGTTACTCGGTCACAGAGGTGCTCGATGACCGAGAGGTCGTGGGAGATGAACAGGTACGTGAGGTTGAACTCGTCCTGCAGGTCGGCGAGCAGGTTGAGGATCTGCGCGCGGACCGACACGTCGAGGGCGGAGACCGCCTCGTCGGCGATTACCAGACGCGGCTCGGTGATGAGCGCCCGTGCGATGTTGATCCGTTGCCGCTCGCCACCGGAGAACGCGTGCGGGTACCGGTGCATGT
>JBOHED010000706.1:0-7417 GCA_050700915.1 Actinopolymorphaceae bacterium
ATCCGGCCCGGTCAGGCCAGCCGACGGGTGAAACTCGCCCGCGACCTCGACACCACCCTGGTCCTCACCCACTCGGCGTTGAATTCCGGGGACATCTCCGCCGACCAGGCCGACGTGATCGCCCAAACGATCCGCGACCTGCCCTCCGAGGCAGGACCGGATGTGCGGTTCGAGGTTGAACAGGCCATGCTGGACCAGGCGCGGGTGTTCCATCCCAAGGATCTGGCGAAGATCGGTACCACCATCCTCGCCATCATCGACCCGGACCTGGCCGAACGGGTGTTGGCGAGAGAGTTGGCCGACCAGGAAGCCAAAGCTGCCCGGCAACGGGACCTGTCCCTCAGCGACGACCCGTACTCGACGTCAAGTTTCCTCCGCGGGAAGCTCGACCCGGTAACCACCGACATGCTCCGCACCGCGTTGGAACCGTTGGCCAAACCCCGACCCTCTTCCGCGGACGGACCCGACCTGCGGACCGCCGGCCAGCGGATGGGCGACGGACTCCACGAACTGCTCCGCCGCTACCTCGACTCCGGCGCATCCCCCACCCACGCCGGAGAGAAACCCCACCTGATCATCACCATCACCGACACCCACCTGGCAGGCGGCACCGGCCACGCCACCCTGCTGCGCACCGGAACCCCCATCTCCGCCCGCACCGCCCAACAGATGGCGTGTGATGCGAAGATCAGCCTCTGGGGCACCATCAACGGCGAACACGCCCTCACCGACGGCACAAGACTGTTCACCGGCAAACCCGCCGCCTCCTCGAACTCCGAGACCAAGGCTGCGCCTTCCCCGGCTGCGACCGGCCACCCTCCTGGTGCGACGGCCACCACACACGTTCGTGGCTCCAAGGCGGACCCACCACCCCCGGAAACGGCGTACTCCTCTGCGGATACCACCACAGACTCATCCATCGAGGGGAATGGACCGTCCGAATAGCCGACGACGGCAACCAGAATTCATCCCACCAGACTGGATCGACCCCAATCGCAACCCCATTCGCAACAACAGACTCCGCACATAAGAGAGCCGGGTGGGGCACTTCCTCCTGCACAGTTCGGGCGAGACAACGGCCCCGGACCAGGGCGCGGGGTTTTGCGTCAGCACGGGGCCAGCTTCCTTGACCGCCTGGTCACCCTCACCTACCGTCCAGCAGGCCCGGTCGAGACCAGCGGAGACCTGGCGCCCGCGGGACTGCGTACGGACTCTTCGCTGGAGGCTGCCCATGCCATGGCCGACTACATCGGGCAAGCACCCATGCCGCACCTCGACGCACTCATCGAGCGAGGCAGTCTTTCGATCGCCCGTGGGACGTACAAGACCATCTCCAATCCGTCTAGGGCGTCGATGTCGACCGGCGCCAACCCGGAGACGCACGGCAATGTCGCGTACGTCTACGACCCGCAGACCAACCGGGTCCAGGGACAGAGCAGGTTCCTCGCGGCCGAGACGATCGCGCAGCGGCTCGCCGCCGATAGCAGGACGTTCGCCTCAGTGCAGTGGTACATGGTGCAGGACCACGGAGCGACCTACGGCGATCCCGAGCACCTCTACGTCCAGCCCGGTGGGTCGTGTGCCGCGCGAGTGGACGCGGCGACCGACATCCTGCACCGCCGGCCGGTCGATTCGAACGGTACGCCGGTCACCGTGCCGAAGATCCCCGACTTCCTTGCCGTCTACTGCAGTGACGTCGACGGCCTCGGCCACAACGAGGGCCCGAACTCGCCGAACCTCCCGCCCCTCCTCACTGAGATGGACCGCCAGCTCGGCCGCCTCGTTCAGGCCACCAAGGACGTCGGCATCTACGGCGAGACCGCGTTCATCCTGACCTCGGACCATGGCATGACCGCATGGACGCGGACGCTGCAACCCCAGGTACTGAAGGCGGTCGCGGACCTCGGGTACCACCCGGAGATCGTCACATCCGGTACGTCGCCGAAGCCGGAGACCGATGTGATCATCGTCCCGTTCATCCGCACCGGAACGGTCGCGCTGCGCGGCGCCGCCGGCACCGACGAAGCACGGCGGGCGATCGTCCAAGCCCTGCAGCAACTCCCTGAAGTGGACCGCGTCCTCGACCGCGACGACCTCCGCGCCCTGCACGCCAGCGAGAAGGAGGGCGACCTCGTGATCGAGGCGAAGCCGCCGTGGGCATTCGCGACAGGCGACCTTCCAGAAGGCAAGGAACAGGGCTCGCACGCCAGCCTGGCCGAGATCGAGGTACCACTCGTCGTCTCCGGTACCGGCTTCTGTCGTCAGGTCGCACCGCGTTCGCCGGAGCTGGTCGACATCGCCCCGACGATCGCGGCCCTGCTTGGCACGGAGCCGCCGGCGCAGGCACAGGGCCGTCCGTTGTCGGAGGTTCTCGCGCCGCCCACGTGCCGTCCTGCTCCGTAGGCCGTGTCAGCGCACGTTCCGGACAGCGCTGGCCAACGCCGGCCGGTGCGCCTTGACGGGTCGGCCCGCCTCCTTCACCCTCCACGGGATGTCCGCCGCCACTGTGAAAGGCCCACCCATGTCTCGTCGAACGCACTCCCGTCACACCGTTGGCGACCCACCTGACCGCACCACCCGACGGGGCATCCTCACCGGAGCTGGCGTGGCCGCCGGCATGGCGGCCGGGCTTGGCGCCGCCGGAGCCATGGCCCCACGCCCGGCCCTCGCGGCACCCGAGCAACGACTGCGGTCTTATTACGACGTCCGCGACTTCGGCGCCACCGGCGACGGGAACGCCGACGACCAACCTGCTATCCAGGACGCCATCGACGCGGCGTCCGCCTCCGCCGCCGGCCTTCCGCAGGGTGGCGGGGCAGTCGTCTTCCTCCCTTCGGGTCTGTATCGCGTCGGCCGTACGCTGCGGATCGAGAAGTCCAACGTGGGACTCGTCGGCATCGGTGCCGGCAGCGTCATCCAAGGCGCCGCTGCTGAGGGACACGTCGTCTACGCTGGTACGCCCGACCCGAGCACGCCAGTACGGAACGTCTTTTTCGAACACTTCGCGGTGACGGCGGCGGTGCGCAAGGTCTCGGGTGCCGGCATCTTCTGCGAACACGCCGAGCGTTACCGCATCGACGACGTGAAGGCCGCACCGCAGGAAGTCGGTCCCGGCCCGTTGCACGACGCGTTCTACTTCCGGTTCTTCGACACCTGCGTACTCTCCAACGTCATGGCGATCGCGCACCACGCAGGTGTGACACTGCACGGAAAGCCCAACCAGAGCTACGGTGCGGGGTTCTGGCTCATCGGTGGTTCGCGGGTCATCGCCGATCTCGAGAAGGGCAGCGTCGGTGTGCACATCGGTGGAAGCTCTGGCGGAATCGTCTTGGAGGATGTCGACGTCATCGTCAACGAGACCAACGTTCTGATCGACGACGCACTTAGCGGCACCATCAACCGGGAGATCTTCTTCAACCAATGCTTCATCGACAGCGCGAGCGGGCACGGTCTCGACGTTGCCGCGGGCAGTGTGGCATTGCTCCACCTCAACAACACCTGGGTCTCAGCCAGCGGCCGGAACGTCTTCGGAACACCGGATCCGCCACCAAGCGACGGATTCCCGCACGGCAACAACATCAACTACCGCAGCGACCCCGACGCCGCCGCACCGAACCGCCGGGGGCTGAACACTGTCATCGTGGACGGGTGCCGGATCTTCAATGCGTACGGCTCTGGAATTGCAGCCGGCTCCGGGAAGTGGATCATCACCGGAAGCAACGTCCTCTACAACGGTCTCGGCAAGAACGGCGGACATGGTATCGCGCTGCTGGGCGACCAGGTCAGTGAGGCGATCATCAACGCGAACATCGTGTCGGACAACGGCTCCCCCGAGGGTGAACCGAACCGGCAACTCGGCGAGGGCATCCACATCGGACCAGGTGTACGCAACTACATCGTCACCCACAACATCGTGCGCGACAACGCCACCGGCCAGATCGTCGACAGGGGACGAGGAAACAAGATCGTCAAGGACAACCTGACGAACTGACGGGCCGGCGCGCTAACGGAGGTGGCTGCCGAACTCGGACTCGAGCCAGCTGAGGTCGTCGGCGCGGTCGACGCGGTACACCCCGCCGGTACCCGCGCAGTTGCCGTTGATGCCGAAGGAGGTGACTCCACCGACAACACTGGAGTTGCCGATGAAGTTGGGGCCACCCGAGTCACCGAAGCACGTTCCGCCAGTGTTCGCGTTGTTGGACAGGAGGATGGAGTAGTCCCCGGTGAAACCGGTGTTGATCTGGAGGAGATGCGGATGGGCGACCATGCGCACGCGCTGGTTGTTGGCGAGGAACGAGGCCTGGTCGGGGAAACTCTCCTGGAGCCCGTAGCCGACGGCGGTGAACGTGACGTCCTGGGCGCCGCGCCTGGAGGCCATCGCGTCAAGGACGTCCTGCTTGGGCAGCGAACCGTACGCACTCATCTTCATCGGCTTGCTCAGCACCACCACGCCGAGGTCGAACCGATAGAAGGCGTCCGGATCGTAGCTGGGATGGGTGTGGGGCGTGCCACCAACATCGCCCTTGTCGGGGTAGCCATTGGCGGGGATGCCGGACTCGACGTCGGCATCGAACCAGATCTCCGCGTGGGCGGCGGGAGACTCGGTGCAGTGGCCGGCCGTCAGAAAGAGCGTTGCCGACAAGAGCGTGCCGCTGCAGCGCCACAGGGGATTGCCGTTGACGTCATGAGCCACCATCAGACCGACGTACGGATGGCCGTCGCCGTCGAGCTCACCGTCGGTGATCGCAGCGGCGGGACTCCACGAGAGGGCTAGCAGGGCGAGGACGGAAACCGCGAGGGCGACAGCCTTCTTGACCATGTGTGCTCCTCAGATCCACTTCTGCACGAGGTGCGGACACTGTAGTCCGCCCGCGCCATGGTGGAGTAGCACTTTGACCGATGCGGTCGCCTACTGCTCCGGGTGGGGCGAGACAGCACCCTCGGCCAGCCGCGCCTCGACCCGGGTCCAGAAGGCGTCCGGCGTGTTGAGATGGGGAAACGCCGACTCCGGAACGGCGACACCGAGGAACTCACACAGCGGACCCCAGCCGTCGCCGACCTCGAAGACGAGCAACCGGTCGGCGGGAACCTCGCGCCGTACCGTCGCATTGTGTTGGGCGAACGCCCGCATCGCGAACTCGCGGTCGTCGAAACGTCCCTGCAGGAAGGGCCCGTCCCACACGACCTTCCGGTTGAACGCGTGCATCTTCGCGATTCCGGGAATCCGCCGGAGCGCCTCCGCGGCGAGTTCACTCTCGGTCCCGCCGCCGAAGAGCTGGAAGATGGTCTCGCGCACACTGTCGTACCACCGGGCCGGATCACGCACTGTCAAGATGACCTTGGCAGCCGGATAGTACGAGACGAGCTCCCGCCAGAACGCCGCACCGGGCCAGTCGACGCTGGACTGGTAACCGGCGAACACCGCGTCCCAGTCGACGGCCCTGCCGTCGGCCGCGGCCTCCCACAGGGGTAGCCGGTCGCGGTGGTCGAGCACGTTACGCATGTGGAAGCACGGGCCGAGCCCCACCTCCTCGAGAGCTGCCTTCAGCGACAGCGTTCCCGTCCGCCCCACCCCGACTCCGATCACCTGCACGGCCCTCAGCCTTTCGTCGTCGTTCGTCCATAGCTGGGTTCTGTCTGCATCGCGAAGTGCCGCTGGGTGTGCCGCAGCCGGCGAGCCTCCAGCACCATCCAGGTCCCGAGGACGAGCTGCACGACGCTGCGCGAGACGTCCTCCCACCGATCGCGCGTCCGCATCCACGCCAGCCGCCGCCGCAGCGCCCACCCCTGCCGCCACCTCTGCCGCTGAAGCCGCCGCGTCTCGACACTGGTCAGAGGTTTCTCGCCTTCTCGCGCGACATTCCTCTGACAACTCGACGGGCGGCGCACCAGGAGGCAGGGCCCGCGGTGGGGAATCGACCGGGTGTGGGCGGCCGTGGAGTACAACACGAATCGACGCAGCACCTCCCGCGCGGCGACCCGCATCGCCAGCGGCGCGATCCCCCGGGCGGGACAGGGTCGGTTCGCCGTGACGCCGAACGGAATGTGGTGCGCGTCCCGAGGCGAGACCCGCAGCCAGCGGTCCGGGTCGAAGCGTTCCGGATCGTCGAAACCGATCGAGTGGTACGCAGGATAGTTGAAGCAGAGCACGGATCCGGCCGGCAACGTGGTCCGCTCGTCGACCGCGATCTCCCCGGTCGTGATCCGGTGCGCGATGCCGAACAACGGGTAGCACCGGAGCGCCTCGTCAATCACCCGGTCGGCGTACGCACGACCGGCCGGAGATCCCTCGTCGGCGAGCGCGGCGGCAAGTCGATCGTGGACGTCACGGTGCTGCGCGACCGCCAGCAGGAGGTGCGTCATCGCCTCCGACATCTGGACGACGGCGGTGTTGAAGAACGTCCCCTGCACATACCATGCCTGCTCCTCCGTCGTCAGGGTCGACGGCAGCGGGATGGCCGGCTCGTCGACTGTGAGCCGGTCCCGCAGGTACGCCGTCAGCCGTTCGCGCCGTTCCATGTGTCGCAGGCCGGTGCACTTCAAAGCGGTGATGACGTCCGTGGCGTTGTCGACGATGAGGGCACGCGCCCGCGCCGGGCAGGGTTCGGCGAAGACCAGTTCGTAGAAGACGTCCGCCCAGATCGGCATCATCAGATCGCGCAACCGCACCTCACGCATACCGTACGCATCCAACCGCGCCATCGCGTCGAGGTGCCGAGCGGCGCAGCGTCCCACCAGCTCGGCGATCTCCGCCTTCGGCCGGGCGAGGAGGTGCCGGGTGGTACGGGCCACGTCGTCGTACGTCTCGCCGGCCTCGAGGTGCTCCTGGTGCACCTGTGGCCCGGGCGCGAGCCAGTACCAGAACAGGTCCGACAGAGCGGCACCCCGGCTCCGACCGTTGGCGGCGGGATGGGCGTAGACGTCGTGGAAGTGCGCGGCGTCGACGAGCGGACCGGGGACGGCGATCGCCTCGTCCCCGTTCACCGCGGCGAAGATCCGCATCCGCAACGCGACCACGGCCCGTGGCAGCAGACTCAACACGGTCGTACGCCTACCTGGTCGCGGTCGAGCTCAGCCGGTGTGCCGACCCCGCAGAGCGTCAGCGTGTGCGCGAGCTCGGTCCGCAGGATCTCGAGCACGCGCGCGACACCGCTCTCGCCGCCGGCCGCGAGCCCCCACACGACCGGACGACCCACCGCCACCGCCGCGGCACCGAGGGCCAGCGCCTTCACCACGTCCGTACCTCGGCGGACACCGCCGTCCAGGAGCACCGGCACCGCACCACCCACGGCGTCGACGATGGCCGGCAGCTGGTCGACGGTGGCGGGCGCAGTGTCGAGTTGGCGGCCGCCATGGTTGGAGACGACGATGCCGTCGACACCGTGCTGGACGGCGGTTCTCGCGTCGCCAGGATGCA
>JBOHED010000707.1:0-5570 GCA_050700915.1 Actinopolymorphaceae bacterium
AGATGGCTCGGGACAACAAGTCGCTCGGCAACTTCGACCTGACCGGGCTCCCGCCGGCGCCGCGCAACGTGCCACAGATCGAGGTTGGTTTCGACATCGACGCCAACGGCATCGTGCACGTGTCGGCGAAGGATCTGGGCACGGGTCGTGAGCAGAAGATGACGGTGACTGGTGGGTCGGCGTTGCCGAAGGACGACATCGACCGGATGGTCCGGGATGCCGAGCAGTACGCCGAGGAGGACCGCAAGCGCCGCGAGGCAGCGGAGCTCCGCAACCAGGCCGACGCCGCCGTCTACCAGACCGAGAAGTTCATCACCGACAACCCCGACACGGTGCCGGCCGACTCCAAGACCGAGGTCGAGAAGGACGTCGCCGACCTCAAGAAGGCGCTCGAGGGCGACGACAACGACGCCATCAAGGCGGCCTTCGACAAGCTGTCGGAGTCGCGCAACAAGATGGGTGCCGCGATGTACGCCTCGGCGCAGCAGTCCCAGACCGCAGACGCCGGCGCGACGGCGGACGACTCGGGCGGGAGCGCCCAGAGCGAGGACGAGGACGTCGTCGACGCCGAGATCGTGGACGACGACAAGGCTGGTGGCGAAGGGCAGGGCGGTCAGAAGTGAGCCCGGGCGACGAACGCGAGGACGGTCCCGTGATCCGCGACCGGCGGCGGATCGATCCGGAGACCGGCGAGGTCAGGAAGGCGGCGCGTCCGGTGGACGAGCCAGCTCAGGGTCCAGGCAAACACCGGGCCGAGGAGGCCGAGGAGACCGAAGCGGCCGCACCGGGGTCGGCGCCTGGTACGGAGGCTGGGGCAGCCGATCAGGTGGCGGCATTGAAGGCGGCGCTCGCCGACCGCACCAATGACATCAAGCGGGTCCAGGCGGAGTACGTCAACTACAAGCGCCGGGTCGAGCGCGACCGGGAGGCCGTGCGCGAGCTCGCCGTGGGAGGCGTGCTGTCGGAGCTGCTCCCGATCGTCGACGACATCGGTCGCGCGCGGGAGCACGGCGAGCTCGAGGGCGGGTTCAAGGCGGTCGCGGAGGCACTCGAGTCCGTCCTGTCGAAGCTGGGTCTGGTGGCCTTCGGGGAGGTGGGCGACCCCTTCGACCCGAGGATCCACGAGGCGCTGATGCATTCGTACTCCGATGATGTCGGCGGTCCGACCTGCTCGTCGATCCTGCAGCCCGGCTACCGCCAGGGCGAACGGATCCTCCGGCCGGCGCGGGTCGCGGTAGCCGAACCGACGGCCGGCCTGCCGCAGCAGGCGGCTGCCGGGGAGGGCACCGCGGGGGGCCGCACCGCCAGCACGGACGACCTGGACGACCCGGACGCAGGGCCGGCAGCTTCGGACGACGTGTAGAAGGGGGTGAGGAGCACCGATGGGCACCAAAGAGTGGCTGGAGAAGGACTTCTACAAGGTGCTCGGCGTCCCCAAGGATGCGTCGGCCGACGACATCAAGAAGGCCTACCGCAAGCTCGCCCGGCAGAATCACCCGGACGCCAACAAGGGTGACCCGAAGGCCGAGGAACGCTTCAAGGAGGTGTCCGAGGCCTATTCCGTGCTGTCCGACACGACCCGCCGCAAGGAGTACGACGACGCGCGGTCGCTGTTCGGCGGCGCGGGTGGCTACCGGTTCCCGGGCGGTCCGGGCGGCCAGCAGGGCGGCAGTTTTCCGTTCGACCTGGGCGACATCTTCACCCAGCAGGGCAACCGTCAGGGCGGCGGTATCGGTGACCTGCTGGGCGGCATCTTCACCGGCGGCCGCACCCGCACACCGCCGCCGGGCACGCGGGCACGCCGGGGTGCCGACGTCGAGACCGAGGCGACGATCGGTTTCCGCGACGCCGTCGACGGTGTGACCGTGCCGTTGCGCATGACCAGCGACAGCCCGTGCCCGGCGTGCTCGGGCACCGGCGCCAAGGCCGGCACCATGCCGCGGGTCTGCCCCGACTGTGAGGGTGTCGGCATGCGCGCCACCACCCAGGGCGGCCGGCTTGCGATGAGCGAGCCCTGCCGCAGCTGTCGGGGGCGCGGGCTGGTGGTCGACGAACCCTGCCCGACCTGCCATGGCTCCGGGCGCGGCACCTCGTCCAGGACGATGCAGGTACGCATCCCGGCCGGTGTCCGCGACGGTCAGCGGATCCGGCTGCGTGGCAAGGGCGCCGGAGGCGAACGCGGTGGCACTCCTGGCGATCTCTACGTCACCGTGCACGTCCAACCCGACGAGAGGTTCGGCCGGCGGGGCGAGCACCTCACGATCACGGTGCCGATCACGTTTCCCGAAGCGGCGCTTGGTGGCGAGGTCACGGTGCCCACCCTCGCCGGACCGACGGTGACGTTGAAGGTTCCGCCGGGCACTCCGGCCGGGCGTACCTTCCGGGTCCGGGGCAAGGGCACGGCCCGACGTGACGGCACCAAGGGCGACC
Organism: Actinopolymorphaceae bacterium; assembly: GCA_050700915.1. Classification (GTDB taxonomy): domain Bacteria; phylum Actinomycetota; class Actinomycetes; order Propionibacteriales; family Actinopolymorphaceae; genus Thermasporomyces. Next base: position 2,431 of record JBOHED010000707.1, read on the forward strand.
TGCTCGTGACCGTCGAGGTGCTGGTGCCCGACCATCTCGACGACGACGCGAAGGCGGCACTCGACGCCTACCGCAAGGCGACCGGCGTCGACAGCTCGCGGGAGAACCTCCTCGACGGCAAGGGAGGTTCCCATGACCGAACGAAGTGAGGTCATGAATCAACACTCCACCGAACGAAGTGACGTCACGAATCGTCACAGCAGCAGGGAGAGCGTCGACCAGGCGCAAGTCGGCACTCGGTCCGGGCACCGGCTGCCGTTCGACATCACGATGGATGAAGACACGCCGGCCTACGTCATCAGCGTCGCCGCCCAGGTGACCGGCCTGCACCCGCAGACCCTTCGTACGTACGACCGGATCGGGCTGGTGACTCCCGGGCGGGCGGTCGGCGGCGGTCGGCGCTACTCGATGCGCGACATCGAGACGCTTCGGCACGTCGCCCAGCTCACCGCGTCGGGCATCGGGCTGGAGGGCGTCAAGCGGATCCTCGAGCTGGAGACCCAGGTCGAGCTGCTGAGCTCCCGGGTCGTGGAGCTCGAGGACGCGCTCGAGGACGCCCGGACGATGTTCGAGCGCGCGGCGGAACAGGCCGCGTTCCTGCCCGAGCTGATGCCGAGGACGAGTCAGGCGGTCGTGGTCTGGACCGGCCACCGCCGCCGCCGGGGCGGGTCGGGCTCCCGATGACCACCCGCCACCGACCTCACGGCCGGGCTCCTGCGTTCCGGCCATCCAGGTAGGGAAGAACGAACGGAAGATGGACGCACAGAAGCTCACCACCAAGAGTCAGGACGCCCTCTCGGGGGCGGTCCGGCAGGCGGCCAGCGACGGAAACCCCTCCGTCGAGCCAGTGCACCTGCTCATCACGTTGCTGGCCGACCCGGAGGGCACGGCCGGCGCGCTTCTTGATGCCGTCGGCGCCGACCGCGCGGCGGTGCAGAAGGCGGCCGCCGAGGCGGCCGAGCGGCTGCCGGCGGCGAGCGGGTCGACCGTGCAGGCGCCCGGGCTGGCCCGCCCGCTCTACCAGGTGCTCCAGGTCGCGCAGGACCAGGCGACCGAGCTCGGTGACGAGTACGTCTCGACCGAACACCTGCTCGTCGGCCTCGCCACGGTGGCGAGCGGGGCGAAGGACGTGCTCGCGAACGCGGGCGCCACCGCCGACGGGCTGCTTGCCGCGTTCTCGCAGGTCCGTGGCACCGCAAGGGTCACCTCACAAGATCCGGAGGGTACGTACAAAGCGCTCGCGAAGTACTCCGTCGACCTCACCGAGCAGGCCCGGGAGGGCAAGCTCGACCCGGTGATCGGCCGCGACGCCGAGATCCGCCGGGTCGTCCAGGTCCTGTCCAGGCGGACGAAGAACAACCCGGTGCTGATCGGCGAGCCCGGCGTCGGCAAGACCGCCGTCGTCGAGGGGCTCGCCCAGCGGATCGTCGCCGGCGACGTACCCGAGTCGCTGAAGGGCCGCCGACTGGTCAACCTCGACCTCAGTTCGATGGTGGCGGGTGCGAAGTACCGCGGCGAGTTCGAGGAACGCCTGAAGGCCGTCCTGGCGGAGATCAAGGAGTCCGACGGGCAGATCATCACCTTCATCGACGAGCTGCACACGGTCGTCGGCGCCGGCGCCACGGGCGACAGCGCGATGGACGCCGGCAACATGCTGAAGCCGATGCTGGCCCGCGGCGAGCTGCGGATGATCGGCGCGACGACCCTCGACGAGTACCGCGAGCGGATCGAGAAGGACCCTGCCCTCGAACGCCGGTTCCAGCAGGTCTTCGTCGGCGAGCCGTCCGTCGAGGACAGCATCGCCATCCTGCGCGGACTGAAGGAACGCTACGAAGCGCACCACAAGGTCCAGATCGCCGACAGTGCCCTGGTCGCGGCGGCGGCTCTGTCCAACCGCTACATCACCGGCCGCAAACTGCCCGACAAGGCGATCGACCTGGTGGACGAGTCGGCCAGCCGACTCCGGATGGAGATCGACTCGAGCCCGGTGGAGATCGACGAGCTCCGTCGCCAGGTCGACCGGATGAAGATGGAGGAGCTCGCGCTCGCGAAGGAGGACGACATCGCGAGCCGGGAGCGGCTGGCGAAGCTCCGGGCCGAGCTGGCCGACCGCGAGGAGTCCCTGCGTGGTCTCGAGGCGCGGTGGGAGAAGGAGAAGTCCGGACTCAACCGCGTCGGCGAGGTCAAGCAACGCCTCGACGACCTGCGTGGCCAGGCTGAGCGCGCGCAGCGGGAAGGAAATCTGGAGGCTGCCTCCCGGATCCTCTACGCCGAGATCCCCGAGCTGGAGAAGGAGGTCGCGGCGGCGGCGGAGGTCCAGGCGGCCGAGCCATCAGGGGTGCCGGAGCTGGTGCCGATGGTGCGTGAGGAGGTCGGTCCGGACGAGGTGGCGGAGGTCGTGTCCAGCTGGACCGGCATTCCGACCGGCCGGCTGCTGGAGGGTGAGACCGGCAAGTTGCTCCGGATGGAGGACGAGCTGGGTCGTCGCCTGGTCGGCCAGCGCAAGGCGGTCGCCGCGGTGTCCGACGCCGTACGCCGTGCCCGGGCGGGGATCTCCGATCCGGACCGGCCGACGGGTTCGTTCCTGTTTCTCGGACCCACCGGCGTGGGCAAGACGGAGCTGGCGAAGGCACTCGCGGAGTTCCTCTTCGACGACGAGCGCGCGATGGTGCGGATCGACATGAGCGAGTACTCCGAGAAGCACTCGGTCGCCCGCCTCGTCGGCGCTCCGCCGGGCTACGTCGGATACGAGGAGGGCGGGCAGCTCACCGAGGCGGTCCGGCGTCGTCCGTACTCCGTGATCCTCCTCGACGAGGTGGAGAAGGCGCACCCGGAGATCTTCGACGTGCTCCTGCAGGTCCTCGACGACGGCCGGATGACCGACGGGCAGGGACGCACCGTCGACTTCCGCAACGTGCTGCTGATCCTCACCAGCAACTCCGGTTCCCAGTACCTCGCCGATCCGGCGCTGGACGAGGAGACGAAGCGGGACCTGGTGATGAACGTCGTCCGGACGTCGTTCAAGCCGGAGTTCCTCAACCGGCTCGACGAGATCGTGCTCTTCGACCCGTTGGGCAGCGAGGAGCTCACGAAGATCGTCGACCTCCAGGTCGCGGCGCTGGCCCGGCGCCTTGGCGAAC
>JBOHED010000708.1:0-10038 GCA_050700915.1 Actinopolymorphaceae bacterium
GTCTTCTGGCTCGTCAACCTCATCGACGTCGTCGGCCTCGTCGCGGTCCTCAGGCCTGCCGCTCACGCAAAACACCGTACGTGATCTTCACCCACGTCCCCCAGGACCGAGCGGCCAGGCGTACGCAAGAGTGTTGGCCAGCCGAGCGGTCAGGTGTCCTCGCCCTGTGGAGCTTTGTCCTTGATCTCGTCGTAGACCACCGCACCGGGCGCCTCGGCGGGTGCGTAGATCAGCCGGACGACGCCGGTCGGGAACGCCTCGCTCGTCAGCAGCCGCAGGTGGTAGCTGGGCTCGCCGTCGTCGAACAGCTTCAGCCCGCGCCGCGCGGCGACGGGGTGCACGAGCAGGCGTAGCTCGTCGATCAACCCGGCCGCCATGAGCTGTCGTACGACCGAGACCGAGCCCGGGATGAGCACTCCCTTGACCGACGGGTCGGCCTTGAGCGCCCGCGCCGCATCGGCGAGGTCGCCGTCGATCAGCTCGGTGTTCCGCCAGCCGAGGTCGAGCTGCTGCCGGGAGGCGACCACCTTCCGCATGTCGCCGATGATCTTCGCGAAGGTGGCGTCCTCCCCGCCGGCCACCTCACGGTCGGGCCAGGCGCCAGCGAAGCTGTCATAGGTGACGCGACCCAGCAGCAATGTGTCAGCGGTGTCGTAGTCCTCGCTGACCGCCGCGCCCATGGCGTCGTCGAAGTACGGGAAGTGCCAGGTCTCGTCGGGCTCGACCACGCCGTCCAGTGCGATGAACAGAGTGGAGATGATCTTTGCCATCGTGCGTTTCCTTCGGTTTGATTGGTGGAGAGAGTCCCACGTCCTACGCCAACAGCCCACGAATGTCCTCGGCGCTCAGGCTGGCGCCGAATGTGTCACCGCCGTCCATGACACTCGAGAAGAGTTCGGCCTTCTTTGCCTTGAGTGCCATCACCTTCTGCTCGATCGTGTTCTTGGCGATCAGGCGGTAGACCATGACGTTCCTGGTTTGTCCGATGCGGTGTGCTCGATCGACGGCTTGTGTTTCGGTTGCCGGATTCCACCATGGATCGAGCAGGAAACAGTAGTCTGCCTCGGTGAGATTCAGGCCGAATCCGCCGGCCTTGAGGCTGATGAGGAAGACCGGCGCCACGCCCTTCTTGAAGCCTTCGATCACGGCCTTGCGCTTCCGGGTCTTGCCGTCGAGGTAGCAGTAGTCGATACCGGCAGTGTCCAGTCCCTGCCGAATCTTGGCCAGAAACCCGGTGAACTGACTGAACACCAGAGCGCGATGCCCGGTTCCAATGATGTCATGAAGCTGTTCGAGCAAGGTGTCCATCTTGACCGAAGGCAGGTCGAGGTGGGTGTCGTCGACCAGGCCAGCGTGCAGACTCAGCTGACGCAGCAGCGTGAGCGAACGCAGAATCGTGAAGCGGTTCTTGTGGAAATCGTCAACCAACCCGAGAACCTTCTGTCGTTCTCGCTGCAGATGGACTTCGTAGACCTTGCGGTGCCTTGGATGCAGATCTACCTCGAGGACGTGCTCCTGTTTCGCCGGCAACTCGGCGACCACCTGCTCTTTCGTACGGCGCTTCACCAGGGGTTTGATGCGACGTCTCAGCTGCGCGAGAAGCTCGCCCGCAGCGGGTTGGTCGCCAGCACTGTGTGAGTTGCCAGCACGGCGTTGGCTGCTGGAGCCGCGTTGCTCGATCGGCCGGGCATAATAGTCGAAGAAGCGCGTTGGACTCGGAAACAACCCGGGCGCCGTAATCGACAACAACGACCACAACTCCATCAGGTTGTTTTCCATGGGCGTGCCCGTGATGGCGAGCTTGAATGGCACCGGAAGACGGCGGGCGCACTGGTGAATCTTCGACTGATGATTCTTGACCGCCTGCGCCTCGTCGAGAATCAGTCCCGACCACGAAATTCCGGCGTACGCTTCGAATTCCAGCCGGAACAGCGTGTACGACGTGACCACGACATCCGCACCCGCCGCCAACTCGTCGAGCTCCAGGCCGAGCCGGCGGCGCTTGGTCTCGAACACTGGCATGACCTTCAAGTCAGGAGCGAAACGCTCCGATTCGGTCAGCCAGTTGGGAACCACGCTGGTGGGCGCGACCACCAGGACGGGCGCCAGGTCGGGATCATCCTGCTTGGCCTGGCAGATCAAGGCCAACGACTGCAGTGTCTTGCCGAGCCCCATGTCGTCGGCGAGGATGCCACCGAGCTTGAACTCCCACAGGAACGAGAGCCAGCGGAACCCATCGACCTGGTAGGGCCGCAAACTTGCGTCGAGCGCAGCAGGCAGCTGCTCCGCTCCCAGAGAGTCGATCGTCCGCAGCGCCTCGACATGTCGCCGCCATGAATCGGCCTGACGGTCGACGATGCCCAGGGTGGCGAGTTCGTCCCACAGCCCCGTCTGGAACCGACTGATTCGCAGCGCACCGGTCGCGTTCTCCTGCAACGTCTGCGCCTCTTCGATCAACCTCCGTAACTCCTGAAGGTCCGGCTTGTCCAAGCAAAAGAAGGCACCGTCGGACAGCAACATGTGCGACTCTCCACCATTGAGCGCGCGGAACACGTCAATGAACGGAATCTCGCGTCCTTCCACGGTGATCGTGATCCCGAGATCGAACCAGTCCGTTTCACCGGCGACGTCATCGGTCGACACACCAATCCGTAGCGAGTCGTCCACTTCGCGGTAGTCGGCCGGTTCGCCGTCGACCTCGACCGCGACGCCGGGGTGATCGGACAGCAACGGAAGGAGTTCGGTGCTGAACCGCAAGGTGTCGACGCCGCCGAGCTCCCCGCGCGACAACAGTGCGGGCTCGGACATCAGTGGGCCCTGACCGTCCGTGACGAGCCCGAAGCGGTCGAGCGGGACCTCCATCGTGTCGAGAACATCTCGCACGATCTCCCGCTCCCTTTCCGGATCCCGAATCCCGGTCTCGGAGGCAGCTGCGGACAGCGGGGCGCGCATGCGCGTGTCACCGACGTCGTACATCCACTCCCAGGCGACATCGAGCGCATGGCCTTCGCCGTAGGACGCCCGCAACACCAGCGAGGGATCGGAGATGACCGGCGGGGTGAACGAGTCGTCGGAGGAGGTGATCGTGGCGAGACGGCGCAGCCTGGGGAAGTATTCGTCACGGAAACGCGCCAAGCCGTCATCGGGAAGCTCGATTCGCCGATGCTCCAGCGCCACTCGCTGCAACTCAGCCGGCACGGGCTCGCTGAGCCGGGCGATCCAGAAGCGCCAGTCCGATGGTCGCGTCCCATGCCGCGCCTCGGCGCGATCGGCGTAGACGACGCCGTGTCCGCTCGCGCCGATGAAGCAGATCGGAAGTACGTTGACGCCGGCCCGGTCGACCTTGACAGCCGGCTGGATCACCAGCGATTCGGCCGCATGGGCATGCCGGGAGACATCGAGCTGGAGTTCGGCCGAACCGTAACGCTCGATAACCCCGAATCCCTTGCGCGCGTGCAGCAACCGCAGCCCGATCGCCTCCGCCTCGTCCAGCAATGGCCACAGCTGACGACTGTCGAACTGCGAGAGGTCGATGTATTTCTCGTCGCGATAGCTGTAGTAGCCATAGCTGTACGGGGCCACGTCACGCGACCGATACAGTGCGTAGAGCTCGTTGAGTAGCCGAACGGATCGTGCTGGGTACTCGTCCAGCTCGTTCAGCCGCGACCAGGTCAGCCCACCGTTGACCCAGCCGTTCCTGCCCGGCCGGACCAGCCGACAATCGAGCCGGATGGAATGCTCGGCCGGATTCTCGGGGCGGTATCTCGCCGACGGCGGTCCTCCCGACAGGCTCAGCTCGATGGCCAGGGGGATGTCGCCGCCAGCTGATCGAACGCGCTCCGTCGGTGTCGGCTCAAGCAACGAACTCAGGGACCGCTCCCACTCGGGGGGTCGGGAGCGTCCACCGCCGGTCGACTTGGGAGCCCGTGACAGGCCGCGGACGGGCAAGGCGAGCTGGGTTTGCACGGACTCGATCGCGTCGAGGACCACCGCCATCACGTGCTCGCAATCGACTCCGGCGGCACAGTCGCATTCGCCTATCTCGAACTCCGGGGAGGAGCCGTCCGGTGAGCTGAAGAACGCCTTCGTTTGGTGGACAGCTCCACACCTGCATGCGACGACACCGCACAGCAGGTCGCCGTCGGCGCTCCACTCCATCGCCTTGACCGCGCCCTGACTCGCGTACCGCTCAGCCTGCACATAGATCTCGGTGCCGGCGGCAACAAGAACATCGTCAGGATCGAGCAGGTGAAGATCAATCCGCGCCATCCGGACACGCTAGCGACCACGACCGACAGTCCCCCACGCGACTCGCCGCCAGCAGTCACGGCACCAGCTCATGGCAGCAGTGACGCCTCCGGGGCCACCTTGGACCACGGGGCAGCCCGCACATCGTAGTCATCGACCGGGTCCTTGGTGTCGCGCCGGGTTCGGACGTCCACTTCGCCGGCCATGATCGACCAATCACCCCGCGGCCCGCCTAGAATGTTCGAACGAACATGGTGCGTAGGTGCTTGTGGGACGAAGTTCCGCGTCGAGCGACGGAGACGAGCGATGGCTGACCAGGTGCCCCTTCTCACCTCGAAGCAGCTGGCGCAGTTCGTCGCGGCCGGGTTCCTGCGGTTCGACGGCGTCGTCGATCCCCCCGTGGGTGACGCGGCGGCGGCCGAGCTCGACAGCGGACGCCCCCTCCCCAAGGCCGGCCGCCCGCTCGACTCGGTGTACCCGGACGGGTCGCCGTTCCAGCTGATGCTCCGCACCCCGGTCGTGGCGGGTGGGATCCGCAGCCTGGTCGGCTCGGACGCGTTCGCGCACAACCACGACACCCACGTACGTCCTCCCGACCACGGCAGGGCCCAGCCGCTGCACGCCGACCAGATCGCCGACCTGCGCCTTTCTCGGGGCACCTTCAGCGGCTTCGACGTCACCCTCATGTACTACCCCAGGGACGTGACGCTGGAGATGGGCGGCACCCTCGTGGTGCCCGGCAGCCACCTGCGGCAGATCCAGGGCGCCGACATCGGCCGGTACCAGAACCTCCGTGGCCAGGTGCCCACGGTGTGCCCGGCCGGCACAGTCATGCTGCTGCACCACGGCATCTGGCACTGCGGCCGCCGCAACGACGGCGACCAGCCGCGCTACATGTTCCGGGTACGAATCCATCCGACCGTCCCCCAGGTGCGGCTGTGGGACACGAGCGACCTCGGCGATCCCGAGGTGGCGAAGATCCTCGGTCAACGCTTCGGTTGGTACGAACTCGCTCCCGCGCGGCACGAGCTCATCAGCCGGACGCGACTCTGGCGCTTCCTGACCGGCGATCCGACCTACGAGCTGGGGGCACGCACCACCCAGCGGTGACACGCCGGATCGGCCGAGGGTCTCAGGCCGCGGAGCTCACCAGGTCCATTCCGAGGTGGGACAGGCGAGGTCGAAGTCGCGCTGCGGCGCCACGCCTCCCGCCGGGCGAGCGTCGTACATCGGGCGGGACGACCCACGCGGGCTGATGCCCGTCACGTCGTCGCCGCGCCAGCTGGTCCGGAACTCCTGCCCGGCGGCGACTTCCACGCTCGTGCGTTCGGTCATCGGAAAGCAGACCCTGACCTTCTCGCCGGCCCGTACGTCGGCGATCCTGAGAAAGCCGTCGGAGGCCCACTGCCCGGGCTCGCGGCCGGAGGCCGTCGTGACCTCACCGGCAGCCGACTCCCGGGTGACGGTGAGCTTCGCGTAGCCGGCCCACGGAGGGGTCCGCACCCGCAGCTCCCGGCAGTCACCGCGCAGGGTGAGCTCGACGCGACCTTCGTACGGAAGGTGGCTGACGACCTCGACGAGCCGGCTTCGCCGGGTGAGCAGGAGGTTGACCCGGAGCAGGTCTTCGTTGCCGGTGACGATCGCGTTCCAGGCGGTGAAGAGCCCTCGGACGCCGGACCCGACACAGCACGCCTGGACGTCGGCGGTGTGACCACGCCCGAGAGCGACGTCGGCCACGAAGTCGTTCGGCGCACCGTAACCGGCGAACGCCCCGCGCACCCGCCGAGCCACGTCGTAGTAGGTGATCCAGCCCGGCTCGTCCTGGGAACGGTCCGGCGCGGACTCCACCCAGTCGAGGTCGACGAGCTGGGACTCGGTGAGGTGGTTGCGGACGAAACGCTCGACCACCGTCCAGTACTCCGAGAACCCCATCCGGGCCAGCGTGACCCCGATGCCGATGAGGTCGACCAGCGAGCAGGTCTCGTGTTCGTACCGTTGCTCGGTGAGGTCACCCGGCGTCCAGCCGAACGCCGTCGCCTGCGTCAGCGCCCATGTGAAGCCCCGCTGGACGAACGGTGTCAAGGCGTGGTTGCCGGTGTGTTCGGCGTACTTCGCGATGCCGTCGAGGGTCCCCAGCCTGGTGTGCAGGTGCCCACTGCGATAGGCCAGCGCGGAGTTGAAGCTGCCGTCCGGGTTGAAGACGCCGGACTTCTCGACGATGAGCGTCGTGAACCAGTCGCAGAGTTCGAGGGCGTCGGTGTTCCCGGTGGCCTGGTGGTAGCGCAGCAGCGGCATGATGAGCCGCCCACTGAACGACGCCGGATCAGGAGCCAGGTGGATCTTCGCGGCATGGGTCGACGGCCATCCCTGAGGTGTGTACTCCGAAGCGGGATAGAACCACACGTCGCGATCCTTCACCGCGATCCGCTTCAACGCCGCGACATGCCGGTCCGCGGCCTCCTTGACCACCGGGTCGGCGGTGGCGAGAAACCACGTCGTGAGCGCGAGGATGGCCGCCCGCTGGTCGATCAGGTTGGCGTTCGGCTCCCACGACCCCTTCGGATGTGGTTGCCGGTAGCTCAGGCCGTCGGCTCCGAAGAAACTGAGCAGCCCCTTCTTGTAGTGCTCCTCCGTCTCCGCCCACCAGTCCTTGCCGGTCACGTGGCCGGCGAGGACGGCGGCGTCGACGAGCCGACCGTGGGTGGAGCCGTACGCCCAGTCGCCGTAGCGCAGGTACGCAGGCTTGGCGAGCAGGTTCGCGCTGAAGTACGGCACATGGCCGTGGTCGACGTCGGCCAGGCCGACCACCGCGTTCATGGCGAGCTCGGCGCGTTCCTCCAGCAGCAGTGTCGCGGGAATGGTGGCCACGTGCGATCCGTACCTCCTCGACGCCGGCGTACCCGCCGGCCGATTCGACCTGTCACCGCCGATGGACTGCCGTCGCGGCCGCCTGGTCGGCCGGGTAGATGTGGAGCCGGGGAATGTTGACGTGTGCGGGCCTGGAGACGACCCACGCGATCGCCTCCGCGACATCGGCCGCCGACAGTGGCCGCATGCCGCGGTAGGCGGCGGCGCTGCGTTCGGCGTCACCGCCGAACCGGACGAGGGAGAACTCGGTCTCGGTCATCCCGGGGGCGATCTCGCTGACCCGTACCGGTTGGCCGAGCAACTCCAGCCGCAGGGTGTCGGTGACCGCCGCGGCCGCGTGCTTGGCCGAGGAGTAGCCCGCGCCGCCGGCGTAGGTCTCGTGGGCGGCGAGGCTGGTGACCACGACGATCCGGCCGTCGCCGGAGCCCGTGAGCGCCGGAAGGAAGTGCCGGACGGTCGAGACCACACCCAGCACGTTCGTCTCCCACATCGACCGCCAGCCGCTCGGATCCGCGTCGACCACCGGGTCGGCCCCGAGTGCGCCGCCGGCGCTGCACACGAGCACCGAGCACTCGGGAGCCGCCGCCGCGAACGCCGCGACCGAAGACTCGTCGGTGACGTCGAGAGCCTGGCACCTGGCGCGGTCGGGGAACTCCTCACCCAGCTTCCGGAGCCGGGCGAGCCGGCGAGCACCGAGCAGGACGTCGAACCCGAGAGCCACGAGGCAGCGCGCCGTCGCCGCTCCGATGCCGCTGCTGGCGCCGATGATCGCCGCCACTGGTCGCGCCATGGCACCTCATCCATGTTCGAACGAACGAATCCACCTGGAGGCTAGAGGTGAGGAGAAACCAGGTCAAGGAAGCTGACAAGGAGGGGACTCGACCCACGGCAAGGAACCGTGAACCTTGACGGGATGGCGACCACGGCTGCACACTCATGTTCGTTCGAACAACACGGGTCGAGGCGACGCGTACGAGACAGACCACCCGCCGCACGGGCAGGCAGGTTGGAGCTAGTGCGCTGTCCACCAACCGTGACCGGGTAACGAGCGGGTCATCCGCGCCCGGCTGGCAAGACCGAGGAGGAAGGCGCTACTTGGGTTTGTGCGCCGATCGACAAGAACGCAGCCAGGCGGGATGCGGGGGCCCGCGAGCCGGCCAGGGTTGGCGGGCAGCGCACTAGGCCACGGAGGGCAGCGACGTGCGAGCGGCAGTCCTGGACAGCGTCGGTCGGATCCGGATCGCCGACATCGAAAAGCCGCGCCCGGCTCCGGACGAGGTGCTCATCCAGATGCGCGCGGTCGGCATCTGCGGTTCCGACCGGCACGCCTTCCGGGGACACCATCCGTTCCGGCATCCACCGGTCGTCCTGGGGCACGAGGGAGCCGGAGTCATCGTCCAGGAGCGGCCCGGGGGCCGGCTCCGCAGCGGCGCCCGGGTCGCGATCATGCCGGTGCTGTCGTGCTGGGAGTGCCGCCGCTGCGAGGCCGGGCTGCCGCACCTCTGCGCACACAAGCGCGTCCCCGGCACCGACTGGGTGGGCCTCCTCACCGAGTACGTCGTCGCGCCGGAACGGGTGCTGTTCCCACTGGCCGACGACATCGACTTCGGCGAGGGGGCCATGGTCGAGCCGGTCGCGGTCGCCTGCCACACGAACCGGGTCGGCGGGGTCGCCTTCGGGGACTCGCTCGCCGTCCTCGGGGCGGGAGCGATCGGCAGTCTCGTTGCCAGTGTGGGGCGACTGCGACAGGTCGCCACCTTGCTGGTGAGCGACCTGGTGGACGCCAACCTGCGGGTCGTCCACAAGCTCACCGGGGCGCACACGGTCAACTCGTCCCGCGCCGACGTCGTCGGTGAAGGCCGGGAACTGACTGGCGGCAACGGCTTCGACGTCGTGGTCCTCGCCTCCGGACACCCCACGTGCATGGACGAGGCGCTCGCACTCTCCAGGCCCCGGGGAACCATCGTGGTGCTGCCGATGTTCGAGGGTCCGCTCACGGTGAACCTCAACCCCGCCGTCCTCGGCGAGACCGTGATCCGCGGTTCGACGATCTACACCCCGGAGGACTTTCGTACCGCCGCCGACGTGGTGAACCGCCGGGTCCTCGACGTCCAGCCGTTCCTGATGGAGCCACTGCCGCTGGAGCGGACACAGGACGCCTTCGAGATGCTGGAGGCCGGGGCCGACGTCGCCAAGGTGTTGATCGATCCGGCACTGTAGCCGCTATCGGGGTCAGGCACGTCACGAGGAGGTACGCCACGTGGACGAGATCGTCGCGAGCTATCTCCTCGAGAGCTTCCTGCCGCTGCGGCAGGCTGCCGAGGCGATCGCGAACGAACAGTCGACAGGGACGTTCGTCCGACTCGCCGGGGAGACCCAGGCGTTGCGTGACTCGTTCGCCGCCCGGGTGCTGGACATCGAGGTCCTGCCACCCAGTGGGCGGCCGCCGTTGCCCGGAGCACGCCGCGGTAGGGCTGGTACGGAGGTCCCCGCCCGCGGCCGCGTCCGGATCGCGTTCCCACTCGGCAACTTCGGCCCCTCCCTGCCCAACCTGCTCGCGGCGGTCGCGGGGAACCTCTTCGAACTGCGCGAGCTCGCCGCCGTACGCCTGCTCGACCTGGACCTCCCGGCGGCGTTCGCCGAGCGGTATCAGGGTCCACAGTTCGGGGTTACCGGCACCAGGCGACTGATGGACCGGCCGACCGAGGTGATGCTCGGCACCATCATCAAGCCCAGCGTGGGCCTCACCCTCGCCCAGCTGCGGGACCTCGTGCGTGAACTGGGGCTCGCGGGAATCGACTTCATCAAGGACGACGAGCTGACGGGGAACCCGCCACACGCGCCGTTCGAGGCACGGGTGGCCGCCGTGACCGAGGAGTTGGACCGGATAGCTCAGCGGACCGGGCGCAAGCCGATGTACGC
>JBOHED010000709.1:0-8484 GCA_050700915.1 Actinopolymorphaceae bacterium
TGCACCGTGGACGATCGCGGCCGGAACCACTACCGACTCCGGCCGCGAGTCGCCGTTAGTTGATGAGCGGTAATCCGAGGTCGGGCAGCGGAAGATCGAGGTCGATGTCGACGATCGGACCGGAGCTGGATGTAGGCGTCGGGCTCGGCGACGTCGGTTCGGGCTCCGAGGTCGGAGACGGTGAGTCCGGTGCCGGATCGCCGGAGGTGGGCGACGGCGATCCCTGGTCAGGCGAGCTGGCGGTGGGCGACGGCGACTCCGGGTCCGGGGAGGACGACGACTCGGGATCGAGCTCGTCGGGCGTCGTGAAGGTCGGCGAAGGACGCGGAAGGACCCTGCCCCCGCGGTCGGCCTGCTTCGCGGCACGGTCCGACGCCGATGCCGATGCCGACGGGCGGGGCGCGGACGACTGGCTCGGGCCAACGCTGTCGCCTGGGGTCACCATCCCGGGCTGGGCCGAGTTCGGTGTCCGGGACGTACCCTCACCGAACGAAGGTACGCCGGCACCACGGGACAGGCTGGCATCTGCAGGGGCATCGACTGTTCCGGCCGCCGTAGGCGACTGCCCTTGTGGCAGGAAGAGGAACCAGCCCGCTCCTGCCGCAGCGACCCCCACGCTCAGCACCCCCGCCGCCGCGGCAGCGATCGGAAGGGCACGACGTGGGGTCTGCCGCGACTGCCGGCCCTCTTCGGGCTGGCGATGCGGCGCGGCCGGTTGGTATCGGCTCGGCTGGCTGACCTGGCGACGCTGGCGACGAGAAGCACGATGGCGGCCGGGCCGCGATCGCGCCGTGTCGTCGCTGAACGAGCCACCGTTGGTCGGTGACGTATCGGGCAGCATAGGCACTCCCGGTGCTCGCGGAGATTGGACGGATCTCCCCCATAGATAGCCCAAAGCTGTCGTTACCCTAGCCGATCGCCCATGTGGCCCATCTGGTAACAGTACGTGACTTAGTGCGGCCGGGGCGGCCGAAAGTCAACGCCGTACGCGGTCGTCTCGTCGCACTCCGTGCTTAGTTGCTCTCTGCGATGACTTGCCGCGGAGGGCTCAGGCAGGTGTGGCCGGAGAAACGCTCCGCGTCGCGGAGTCGAGCATCACGGCCTCGACGAGTTCCCGGGCCCACCGCAGCAGCTCGACGTCGCGCAGCGGCTGCCCACCGATCGGCGCCGTTGCCGGCCGAGGCACCAGGATCGTCCTGGTCGCCCGCTTCACCACCGTGCGGGGATAGAGCCGGGACAGCCGCAGCTCCTGGCTCTCCCGCAGTTCCACCGGCGCGAACCGGATCTGGTTGCCCTGCAGCGTGACGTCGGTGAGGTCGGCCTCCCTGGCAAGAAGCCGGAACCTCGCGACCTCGAGGAGGTTCTCCACCGGATCCGGCAGCGTCGCGCCGTAGCGGTCGGTGAGCTCCTCGGCCACCTGCTCCACCTCCTCGACGCTGCGGACCGCCGCGAGCCGTTGGTACATCTCCAACCTCAACCGCTGGCTGTCGACGTAGTCGTGGGGCAGGTGCGCGTCGATCGGCAGCTCGACCTTGACGTCGGCCTCCTCCACGGCACCTTCGCCACGGAAGTCGGCCACTGCCTCGCCGACCAGGCGTACGTACAGATCGAAGCCCACGTCGGCGATGTGACCGGATTGCTCGCCGCCGAGCAGGTTACCGGCGCCGCGGATCTCGAGGTCCTTCATCGCGACGGCCATGCCGGCACCCAGCTCGGTGTTCTGCGCCAGAGTCGCGAGGCGTTCGTGCGCGGTCTCGGTCAGCGGCTTCTCCGGCGGATAGAGGAAGTACGCATAGGCCCGCTCCCGCCCGCGACCCACCCGGCCACGCATCTGGTGCAGCTGCGACAGGCCGAACAGGTCGGAGCGCTCCATGACGAGCGTGTTGGCGTTGGAGATGTCGAGGCCCGCCTCGACGATCGTCGTACAGACCAGAACGTCGGCGCGCTTCTCCCAGAAGTCGACCATCACCTGTTCGAGCTGGTGCTCACGCATCTGTCCATGGCCGACGACGACCCGCGCCTCAGGTACGAGGGCACGGATCCGGGACGCCGCCTTCTCGATCGTGTTGACCCGGTTGTGCACGAAGAAGACCTGCCCCTCGCGGAGCAGCTCGCGCCGGATCGCGGCGACCACCTGGCGTTCGTCGTACCCGCCCACGAACGTCAGCACCGGATGCCGTTCCTCCGGCGGAGTCATGATGGTCGACATCTCGCGGATGCCGGTGATCGCCATCTCCAGCGTGCGCGGGATCGGGGTCGCCGACATGGTGAGGACGTCGACACTCGCCCGCAGCGCCTTCAGCTTCTCCTTGTGCTCCACGCCGAACCGCTGCTCCTCGTCGACGACGATCAGCCCGACATCCTTGAACGACACCTCGCTGCCGAGCAGCCGGTGCGTACCGATCACCACGTCGACGGCACCGGTCGCCAGACCGGTCAGCGTCTCCTTGGCCTCGGTGTCGGTCTGGAACCGCGACAGCGCGCGCACGGTGACGGGGAACGGCGCGAACCGCTCGGCGAACGTGGAGTAGTGCTGTTGGACGAGCAGCGTGGTCGGCACCAGGATCCCGACCTGTTTGCCGTCCTGCACCGCCTTGAACGCCGCCCGTACCGCGATCTCGGTCTTGCCGTAGCCGACGTCACCACAGACCAGCCGGTCCATCGGGATCGGCTTCTCCATGTCGGCCTTGACGTCGTCGATGGTGCCGAGCTGGTCGGGGGTCTCGACGTAGGGGAACGCGTCCTCCAGCTCCCGCTGCCAGGGAGAGTCCGGACCGAACGCATGACCCTTCGTGGCCTGCCGGGCGGCGTAGAGCTTGATCAGCTCGGCGGCGATCTCCTTGACCGCGCGGCGGGCGCGGCCCTTGCGCTTGGCCCAGTCCGAGCCGCCCATCTTGTCGAGGCTCGGTTGCTCGCCACCGACGTAGCGGGTCACCAGGTCGAGCTGGTCGGTGGGAACGAAGAGCCGGTCGCCGGGGTGGCCGCGCTTGGAGGGGGCGTACTCGATGACGAGGTACTCGCGCGTGGTGCGCTGACCCGCGGTGCCGACGGTGCGTTCCATCATCTCGACGTACCGGCCGACACCGTGCTGGTCGTGGACTACGTGGTCGCCGGGGCTCAGCTCGAGCGGGTCGATCGTGCGCCGCCTGCGCGTGGGCATCCGGCGCATGTCCTTGGTGGAGACTCCCGCCCGGCCGAGCAGGTCGGACTCGGCGAGGACGGCGAACCTGGCGTCGGTGGCGACGAAGCCGTGGTCGACCCGGCCGCGGGTGACGTGGACGAGGGACGGCTCGGGCACGTCGTCCAGCCGCTCGTCGAGTCGAGCGGGCAGGTCCTGGCCGCGGAGGACCTCCACCAGTCGCTCGGCCGGGCCGTGCCCCTCGGTGACGAAGACGATCCGCCAGCCGTCGGCGATCCACCGGCGTACGTCGGTGATCATCGCGTCGGCGTTGCCGTGGTAGGCGTCCGCTGCCCGGGCACTGACCGTGCGCGACTCGACCGCTCCCAGCTCGACGTCGACGTCGACCTGCACCAACTCGCCGGCTTCCGTACGCAACGGCGCCGCTGGCGCGGCATCGTCGGGCTCGGCGCTGAACGGCGACAGGCTCCACCAGGCGAGGTCGGCCGCGAGGGCGTGCCGGCGTACGTCGGCGAGACTGCGGTAGGCGGCGGCGCCCAGGTCGATCGGTGCCTCTCCCCCGCCGGCCGCGGCCGCCCAGCTCGCGTCGAGGAACTCCTGGCTCGTCGCCACCAGGTCATGTGCGCGGCTGCGTACGCGCTCGGGATCGCAGACGACGGTGTGGGTGCCGGCCGGCATCAGGTCGATCAGCAGCTCCATCTCGTCGACCAGTACGGGCGCGAGCGACTCCATCCCCTCGACCGCGTGCCCATGCGCGAGTCTCTCGAACAGCTCGGCGAGCTCCGGATGCGCGACAGCGAGCTTGGCCGCCCGCTCGCGCACCTCGGCGGTGAGCAGGAGCTCGCGGCACGGCGGGGCGTAGAGACCGTGCGCGGCGACACCAAGGGACCGCTGGTCGGCCACCTTGAACGACCGGATCTCCTCCACCTCGTCGCCGAAGAACTCCACCCGCAGCGGATGCTCCTCGGTCGGCGGGAACACGTCGACGATCCCGCCCCGCACCGCGAACTCGCCGCGCCGCTCCACCAGGTCGACGCGGTGGTAGGCGGCGGCCGCCAGTTTGCGTACGACCTCCTCCAGGTCACGCTCCTCGCCCACGTGGAGCGAGACCGGCTCGAGGTCGGCGAGACCCTTGACCTGCGGCTGCAGCACGCTGCGTACGGGCGCGACGACGACCTTCGGCCGCGGGTTCTCCTCGTCGGGGTGGACCAGTCGGCGTAGCACCGCGAGCCGCCGACCTACCGTGTCCGAGCGCGGCGAGAGCCGTTCGTGCGGCAGTGTCTCCCACGCCGGGTAGTAGGCCACCGCGTCGTCGGCACCGAGCAGGCTCTGCAGGGTCGCCGTGAGGTCTTCGGCCTCGCGCCCGGTCGCGGTGACGGCCAGCACGGGCCGGTCCGCACCACCCTTGTCGGTCGGCGCGGCGAGAGCGGCCACCGCGAACGGCTGGACCGCCTTGGGCGCGGTGAGGTCCAGGGGTGCCGCCGCACTCGCCCGCGCCGCCTCGACCGCGGCCGCGATCGCGGGGTCGGCGACGACCAGTTCGATGAGACCGGTGAGGCTCATGGATACCTTCCTGCGCCGTGCGCGGGGCCCCGCGGACGCGGGCTTTGAGTGGCAAGGACATAGGCGACGGGGCATCACGAACGCCCCGATTCGCAGAGCGGACCGGGGTGAAGTACCAGGCTAACGCGCTCCGCCGACAGGCAGGGCCCGGGCGGCAAGCCCCTTGTTGGATGGCCCGGGCGGCAGGCCCTTATCGGATGAGGGTGCCCTTCATCCAACCCGCGTTGGTGTGAGGGGCGCCCTGACCCCATAGGTTCGCGTCAGGGAGACCTTCTTCCAAAGCCGCGTCGCGTGAGAGGCACCTTCATCCAAACAGCCTGGCGCTCATCGACACGGCGGACCGCGCAGTCCGTGTCACCTTTTCCACACGTTACGGACGACGCACTTGAGCCCGGGAACGCCCTCGAACTTCGCGTCCACGGTCACAAGGTCTACGCCGAGCGCTTCGGCAAGCGCGACATACGCGGCGTCGTACGGCCAAATGTTGTGCCGCAGCTCCCAGATCCGGGAGAGCAGGGCGGCGTGCCCGAAACGTCTGAGGTTGAGGTTTCCCAGCAACTCGAGTGCGCGTCTGCCCTCATCGGCGGGCAGCTTCTTAGCCAACGTCAGACCCCGTAGGGCGGATGCGCATTCAAGATCGACAGAGTGAGGTGCGGCGAGCCGTTCACCGATGATCGCGGAACGAACGTCCTCGGCGACCTGATCCGCGCCGACCAGGAACTCGACGAGCGCGGAGGTGTCGAGGACGATCAAGCTCGCTCCTCACGGATCTCCGCGATCACGTCGAGCACGTCGGCCGCCGTCACCGAGGATCGGGCGGAGATCTGACGTGCCCGCTCGGAAGCTTCCTCCGGGGTGAGGGTCGCCGCCTCGCCATCGAGGAGAGCTCGGACATAGGCCTGCAGAGACTGTCCAGACCTCGCGGCCCGCACCTTGAGCGTGCGGAGCGTGTCGTCGGAGATCTCGCGGACGTAGAGAGTGGACATGCAAGCATCATACTTGCACCGCTAGCAGATCGCCACTTTTGACTGGGAGTCCTCCGCGCCAACAGTTGGGGCGTTCGTCCGTCTTGTTCTTGCGTACGGCTTATTGCGTACGACAAATTCCTGGCGCCCGACGTACTTTGCGGCAGGAGAAGGCGAAGGAGAGACGATGACAGACCTGCACGCGACCGGAGTGGTCGAGAACGTCCCGCTCCTCGACCTTTCGCACGCGACCTGGGAGGAGGACCTGGCCGGGATCGACCGGATCGCGAACGTCGGGACGGTCGTGGTCCCGGACAGCCTGGCGCACGCACTGGCGCGGATCTCCATGCAGAACGTCGGCTCGATCGTCCCGGTCCCCCCGGGCGCACACGTGCGCGTCCACACCGGTGCGATGACGATCGGCGGGGACGCCCTCGCCGATCCCGGCGACAACGAGGTCCTCGTCGTGACCGGCGCTCTCCTCTTCACGAGCCCGGTCACCCGGATCGGCTACCGGGAGGTCATCGTCACCGGCCTGGTCCTCGCACCCAAGGGGAGCGAGTCCGCGGTCGGTGCCGGCCTGACCAGAGTGACCGGCTCGGTGAACTACTACCGGTACGCGGAAGGGCAGGAGTTCCGCCAGCTGGCCGGGAGCGTACGGCTCAGCGGCGACAGCCTCGCGAACCCCGGCGGTTCGGCCGACGACGTCCTCATGCTCGCCGGGGAGGTCACCATCACGAGCCCGGTCCCGCGGGTCGGCTACCAGCGGATCTTCTACGGCGGCCAGGCCGTCCTCCCTCGCGTCAGCGAGGCCATCCTCGCTCCTCTGCTCACCGGCGGCGGGCAGCTCGCGTGGTATACCGGCCAGCCACGGTTCCTTGTCGGCGACGAGAGCCTCAGCCGGGCGTTCTTCGACCTGCTCGACGCACCCGTCGCACTCGCGGTGGTCGGGTCGGTCCGGATCGAGGACGACGTCCCGTTTGACCTGCTGCGGGCGAAGGTCACCGAGATCACGGTGATCGGCGAGCTGACGGTACCCAGGAACCTGCTCCCGGTCGTCCAGGTGCTGACGACCGAGCGCTACGGCGAGGTCGTGGTGGCCGAGGATGCCGCGGACCGCTGACGCCGAGAGGGTCTTCACGGAGATCTTCGAGGCGTACCACTCCGCCGTCCACGGCTACCTGGTGGGCCGGGTCGGCGAGCGCGAGCTGGCCCGCGACCTGCTCCAGGAGACGTTCCTGCGGGTCTGGCGGCGGCTCGACGAGGTGCGGTCCCTGCCACCGCCGCGCCGGCAGGCGTGGCTCTTCACCGTCGCCCGCAATCTGGTGACCGACTTCTACCGGGCCCGCTCCACCCGAGCTGCGACCGTACGGACGCTGGCCGAACACGTCGTGACCGGCACCGTCGACTCCGACCCATCGGCCGCGCACGTGGAGAGGAACGAACTGGTGAAGGACGTACGGGCGGCCGTCCGCACCCTTCCGGAGGAGTTGAGAACGATCCTCGCGATGCATGCCGTCGGCGAGCTGACCAGTGCCCAGATCGGCGAGGCGTTGGGACAGCCCGCCGGCACGATCCGCTACAAGCTGGCCAGAGCCCGGCGTGCGCTGGCGGCGACGCTCGGCATCAGCACGCTCAGCCTGGAGGAGGTACGACGATGAACGAGCCGACCCACTTCGACAGCATGCTGGAGATCTGGGCGAGCGGGCTTCGGCTACAGCCCGCGGAACTAGAAGAGATCCGCCAGACGATCCTCGCCGACGCCGCGGCGGCGCCGACCCATCGGCCGACGGCCACGCCGGACAGCCCGCCCACCGCGACCGGGCCCAGCACGACCGGGTCACACAAGACCGCGCCGCCAGCCGCAGGAGGCGGCCTCCCGACGACGTGGTGGCAGACGTTCGCCACCCAGGTCGCCGGCGTGGTCGTCCAGGCCAACCGTCCGCCCGCGCTCGCGGGCCTCACCGGGGGGACCCGCCCATGACCGAACGGAGTGAGGTCATGCATCAGCACCGCACCGACGCTCTGGACACCCACCGCGCATCCGTGCCGCCGGCGAGTGCGGACGGCGACATGAGCATCGTCGCCCACGACCTGCGCCGTACGTACCGCAAACGCAAGGGCTGGTTCCGCTCCGGGGAGGTCGTCGAGGCGGTGCGGGGCATCAGTTTCGGCGTACCTCGCGGAACGATCTTCGGCATGGTCGGCCCCAACGGCGCCGGCAAGACCACGACGATCAAGATGCTGTCGACGATGCTCATCCCGACATCGGGATCGGCGACGATCGAGGGCTTCGACGTCGTACGGGGCGAAACCGCCGTCCGCCGCCAACTCGGCGTCCTGTTCGGTGGCGACAAGGGGCTCTACAACCAACTGTCCGGCCGGGAGAATCTGCGCTACGCGGGCCGGCTCTACGGCATGGACGACCGGGCGATCGCCGCCAGGTCGGACGAGTTGCTCGCCCGGGTCGATCTCACCGACCGGGCGGGCGAGCGGGTCGAGAGCTACTCACGCGGCATGAAACAGCGCCTGCACATCGCCAAGACGCTGCTGCACGAGCCGGCCGTCGTGATCCTCGACGAGCCGACGATCGGGCTGGATCCCGCCGCGGCGATTGACGTACGCCAGCTGATCGCCGACCTCGCCGGCGACCACACGATCCTGCTCACCACACACGACATGTACGAAGCAGACCTGCTGTGCCGTGAGCTCGCCATCGTCGACCACGGGATCATCGTCGCGGGCGGCACGCCGGCCGCCCTGAAGGCACAGGCGAAGGTCGACCGCCGGGTGGCCATCACGCTGACCGAACGGTCC
>JBOHED010000710.1:0-3704 GCA_050700915.1 Actinopolymorphaceae bacterium
TGGTCGCGAACGGTGAGTCCACCACCGCCGTTTCGGTCCGCGACCACGGGATCGGGTTGAAGCCGGGGGAGTCGGCCATGGTGTTCGACCGCTTCTGGCGTGCCGATCCGGCCCGGGCCCGCACGACAGGTGGCACGGGGCTCGGGCTCGCGATCGCCCTGGAGGACGTCCTGCTGCACCGGGGTTGGTTGCAGGCGTGGGGCGAGCCTGGCAAGGGCGCTCAGTTCCGGCTCACGCTGTCGCGCAGGGCGTTGGAGCCGCCGCAGAAGTCGCCCATTCCGCTCGTACCCGACGACGCACACGCCGCCCCCACCGGACCCGCCAAGGTCCCCGCACCGGGCATCGCCGGGAGCGCGCGATGAAAAGCGGGATGAAGGGCGAGAAGAGCCGAACCCGGAGGCGGTACGCCGTGACGGTGCCGGCGGCGCTCGGCGTCGTGCTGGTCCTGGTCGTCGTTCTCGGCGCCTGCGCACGGATCCCCACCAGCGGACCGGTGCAGTACGAGTCGATGGGGACGAGTGAGCCCGGCCAGACCTCACTCCCGGTCCTCGTCGCAGGCCCCGAGCCTGGTGACAGCGCCCAGCAGGTGGTCAGCGGATTCCTCAACTCGATGGCGAGCTACCAGACCGGGCAGCCGGTCGCCCGTGAGTACCTCGCACCGGCCGTGAGCGAGCGGTGGCAGCCGGAGGGAGTGCTCGTCTACGACAGCGCGGCCGTCCCCATCTCCGGGGCCGCACGGGGCAAGGTGGTCATCGACGTACCCAAGCTGGCCGAGGTCAGCGCCAACGGCGCATGGACCCAGGCGCGGCCGGGGGAGAAGATCGAGCTCGACCTGAAGATGACGAAGGTCGGCGGCGAGTGGCGGATCAGCCAACCGCCGGACTCGTTCGTGATGTCGATCTTCAACTTCGAGCGGGAGTACCAGCGGTACAACCTGTTCTTCTTCGACCCCGACTTCGAGATCCTCGTGCCCGACCCGGTCTATGTCCCGATGCGCGGCCACCTCGAGACGCTTCTGGTCAACGCCCTGCTGGGTGGACCGTCTCCCTGGCTACGCCCCGCCGTCCGTTCGGCACTGCCCGACGACACGCGCCTGGCCGCGCCGGCCGTCACCGTCGACGACGGCGTGGCCACGGTCGACCTCGACCGCAAGGTTCTCGAGCTCTACGACCCACAGCGGCGGTTCCTCCTCGCCCAGCTGTCCTGGACCCTGGGCCAGGTGTCCGGCGTACGCCAGGTCCGCGTCACCGTCGACCACGTACCCCTCGGCACCGAGGACGCTGGCTCGCGCGGTGACCCGACCGGCTGGTCGGCGTACGACCCCAGCGTCGCCGGCTCGGCCCGAGGTGCCTACGCGCTGGCCGACGATCGGGTCGTCATGCTCGGGCCGGACCGTCTGACCCCGGTGGCCGGCTCGCTGGGGAAGAAGCCGGTACGTGCGCGGTCGATCGCGGTGGGCATCTTCGGCGAACGCAGCGCCGGCCAACCCCTCGACCCCGAGGAGAGCGGCGGTTCGGACTGGCTCGCCACCGTGTCGACCGATGGCCGGAGCGCGAGCGTCCACGGCTCGACGACCGGCACCCGGACGGTCCTGCGGGGCAACGACATCGCCGAACCGTCCTGGGACCGCACGGGGCTGCTCTGGCTGGTCGACCGGCGCGACGACAGGTCCCGCGTCGTCGTGGTCGACGACCAGGACGACGTGACCACGGTGGTGGCGCCGGGACTGACGGGACGCACGGTGCGGGCGCTCAAGGTGTCCCGCGAAGGAGCCCGGGTCGCCGCACTCGTGGAGGAGGACGGCGTCACCCGGCTGCTGATGGGCCGGATCGAACGCGGTGACACCATCGCGATCCGCGGCCTGCGCGAGCTGCCGGTGACGATGACGTCGATGACCGACGTCGCCTGGTCCGACTTCGACCAGGTGGCCGTCACCGGCGCGGACGAGGAGTCGCCGCCGCGTCCCGCGCTCGTGTCCGTCGACGGATCGGAGGTCGTCGAGCTCACCTCCGGTCCGAACTCCCGCACGCTCGCGGCCGCGCACGACCAGCCGTTGTTGCTGGGCGGCGAGGACGGGCACCTGCATCTGGAGGACAAGAACTACCTGTGGACCGACCAGGGTGCCGCCACGAGTCCGGCGTACCCGGGATGAGGTGGGTGCCGTGACCCGCGCCGCCAGCCTGGGGGCCCTCGTGCTCGGATTGGTCCGTGACGACGCGGCGGACCTTCTCCTCGGTAGCAGGTGCGCGGGATGCACCCGTCCCGGTCGGGCACTGTGTCAGGGGTGCGAGCGACTCCTGGTCCGCCCGGCGTTCCCGACCGCACCCGATCCGGCGCCCGCCGGACTGCCCCCGGTGTGGGCGGTGTCGGCGTACGACGGTGTTGCGCGGTCCGCTCTGCTCGCGCACAAGGAACGCGGGCGGACCAGCCTCGCCGCTCCGCTCGGTGCCGCGCTGGCCGGCGCCCTCGCCGCCGCGGCCACGATGCCCGCGCCGGTGCCGACGTCGTTGCCGGCGCTGATCGTGCCCGTGCCGTCCGTACGCAGCGCCGTACGCGCGAGGGGACACGACCCGCTGCTGCGGATCGTCCGGCGGGCCATCGGGCCGAGCTGGTTGCCCGGGCACGGTCCGCGCTTGTGCAGAGCCCTCGACGTCGTGCGTACGGTCGCTGACCAGGGTCGGCTGAACGCTCCGTCCCGACGGGCGAATCTGGCTGGTGCGTTCGAGGTCAAGGCGCGCTACCGGCCGGTGGTCGCGGGCCGTTGCGTGATCCTTGTCGACGACGTGGTGACCACCGGAACGACCCTCGTCGAAGCCGCGAACGCCCTACGTCGGGCAGGTGCCGCGGTGCGCTCGGCCGCGGTGGTGGCGGCCACCCAGCGCCGCGGGCCGGCCTTTCGCTGACCCGCCGCCACACCTGGGCGCTCCGGCGGGTTTCGGGATCGCCCGGCGGGGGTTAGCGTTTCGACATGGCACCCGCCCGGGTCCGTGGTTGCGCCGGACGTCACGCCGACTCGCGCGTCGGCGTCCAGCAAGCCGATGCCAGCCGCAGGCGAAACGGCCCACGTAAGGCGACTTCTCGTCGACCGATCACGGTGCGGCTTAGAGGTAAGCCCTGCCCCACCGGAAGGTCCGATGCCTTCCGCACCGGGAGAAGGGGAGTAGTGGTACGAAGCGCATCAGCCACCGCGAAACCCTCGGCAGGCGGATGTGGGGACGAAGACCAGGTCGGCCGGGCGGGTGCCACTCCGGCCGCTGCGGCATATCGACGCTGTCGGGCAAGTAGGCGTTATACGTCGCACCCAACGTGGGTATGCACCCCTACACGGCCATTTCGAACGATCCGTTCTCGGCTGGAGCGAGGGAGGTGATCGGGGCCCTCGGTACGAGCGCCACAACCTCAAGTGCGTTTGCTAGTGGGGAGGTTCGCGTGGACGTCGTGGTTCAAGGTCGTCACTGTGCGGTGACTGACCGCTTTCGCCGGCACGTCGAGGACAAGATCAAGCGCCTGGAGCGCTTCACGTCGCGGGTGATCCGCATCGAGGTCGAGGTCTCGAAGGAACACACCCGGTCCGCCTCGAGCTCTGAACGCGTCGAGCTCACCGTCTATTCACGCGGCCCGCTGGTACGGGCCGAGGCAGCGGCCGCGGACCGGTTCACCGCGCTGGATCTCGCGCTCGACAAGCTGATCGCCCGATTGCGCAA
>JBOHED010000711.1:0-3036 GCA_050700915.1 Actinopolymorphaceae bacterium
ACCAGGACCCGAACCCGCGCGCCCTCGTCGGGCGGGTACTCGGACGGATCGTCGAAGACGGTGACCCGCCCTCCTCCGGCAAGATCGCCGGGATGGTCGATGATCCAGCCCTCCAGGATCGCTCGCGCGATGTCCGCGCTGTCGCGGCC
The DNA here is from genome assembly GCA_050700915.1 of Actinopolymorphaceae bacterium. GTDB lineage: Bacteria > Actinomycetota > Actinomycetes > Propionibacteriales > Actinopolymorphaceae > Thermasporomyces. The sequence continues at coordinate 150 of JBOHED010000711.1, forward strand.
GTCGACGGTCTGGTCCTGCGCTGTCGCGCTGGTCTGCCACGAGTCCTTGTTGAACAGGTCGATCTGGTACGTGTAACTCTCGGCCATACCGGAAAACGTAGCGACCGGACCGCCTGGGAGAAACCCGTGCGGACGTGGGAATGATCGCTGCCGAGGGCCGGAGGAGGTCACTCGTGGTGGATCCGCCCGTCCAACTCGCCGAGCCGCCCACCCGTGCCACCCCATCGGGCCGCGATGATCTCCGCGCCGATGCTCACGGCCGTCTCTTCTGGCGTACGCGCTCCCAGGTCGAGTCCGATGGGCGAGGAGAGCTTCGCGAGTTCGGCGGCGGTCACTCCGGCTTCGGTCAGCCGCGCGATCCGGTCGTCGTGCGTACGCCGGGAACCCATCGCGCCGACGTAGGCCAGCCGCTCGCGCAGGGCCACCTCGAGGACGGGAACGTCGAACTTCGGATCATGGGTGAGTACGCAGACCACGGTTCGGTCGTCGACCCGACCGGCGGCGATCTCACCGGCGAGATACCGGTGCGGCCACTCGACCACGACCTCGTGCGCGTCGGGGAACCGGCGGCTGGTGGCGAACACCGGCCGGGCGTCGCACACGCTGACCCGGTAGCCGAGGAAGGCGCCCACCCGGGCGACGGCGGCGGCGAAGTCGATCGCCCCGAACACGATCATGCGCGGCGGTGGAGAGTACGACGAGACGAAGAGCGTGAGGTCGTCGCCCCGCCGCTCCCCGTCGTGGCCGTAGTGCAGTGTGGTGCTGCGACCGGCGGCGAGCAGTCCTCGGACGTCGTCGGTGGCGGCGTCGTCGAGCCGCGTCGATCCGAGGGTTCCCGCCACGCGGTCCGCCCACACCACCAGATGCCGGCCGGCGCGGTCGCCCAGATCGGCGCCGGTGTCGGCCTCGGCATTGGCGCAGGCGTCAGCGGTGACCGTGACCGTCGCGACCGGCTCGTCCGCGCGGATGGACGAGGCGAGGTCGCCCAGCTCGGGGAAGCTCTCCCGGTCGATCCGTTCGATGAAGACGTCGAGGATCCCGCCGCAGGTCAGTCCGATCGCGAACGCGGCATCGTCGCTCACTCCGTACCGTTCGAGGCCGGGTCGGCCGGTGTCGACCACGCGTTGGGCCGCTTCGTAGACGGCACCCTCCACGCACCCACCGGACACGCTGCCGACCGCGGTGCCGTCGGGGCCGACCAGCATCACCGCACCGACGGGACGCGGCGCCGAGCGCCAGGTCGCGACCACGGTTCCCATGCCGACGGTGGCGCCCGCCTCCCACCAGCCGACGAGGTCGTCGAGCACCTCACGCATGCGTGATCACGTGAACCTGCGCCTCCATCGCGCGACGGTGGTAGCCGACTGAAAAGGGACGATCGGGACGCGGCAGTGTGGCGATCCCGGACGCCTCGATGGTACGCATGCCGGCCGGGCGACGGTGGGACGCCGCCGCCGAATGCTCGCCGTGCACGACAATGCCCCACGCCGTGGTCGGTTTCGGACCGACGACTCGAGGCCACACGTTCAGCTGGCCTGCCATGCTGAGGGCGGATGGTGACCGACCGAGGAGTCGTAGCCGTGGATGACTTCAACTGGTTCAGTTTCGTACGCGTCGACAACACCCGACACACCCGTCGAGCATCGAGTTGGGACCGTACGGGAGGCAACCTCGACAGGATCAGTCTCGGCCGCGGCCAGACCGCGACCCTGATGGAGACCGAAGGGCCGGGCTGTGTGACCCATATCTGGATCACCGGCGCAAGCCCTCGAGCCGCACTGGTTGCGGAAGCTGGTGCTGAGGATGTACTGGGACGGCGCGACCACCCCGTGTGTCGTTGCGCCGCTCGGCGACTTCTTCGGTGTCGGGCACGCCAGGACGACGACCTTCAACTCGCTCCCGATGGCCATGGCACCGCACGACGGGAGCGGTCTGAACTGCTACCTACCGATGCCGTTCTCCGCTGGTGCGCGGATCGAGGTGACCAGCGAGAACGACGTCACCGAAACCCGGCTCTACTACAACATCGACTACGAGGAATGGGATTCTCCTCGCGAGGACCTGGGCCGGTTGCACGCCTGGTGGAACCGCCAGAATCCCACCGACGGCATCGACGAGCCCCCGGACATGCCCGATCACACGTTCCAGCACGCCGGAACCAATCTGAGCGACGAGGGCAACTACCTGATTCTCGAGGCGGAGGGCTCCGGCCAGTACGTCGGCTGCAACCTGAACATCCACCCGATGCGCCACAGCAAGGTCGACGGTTGGAACTGGTACGGCGAGGGTGACGAGATGATCTTCGTCGACGACGATGACGAGGGCACCCGCTGGCCGCCGACGCTCCACGGCACCGGGACCGAGGACTACTTCAACACCGCCTGGGGTCCGAGCGAGCCATTCGACTCACCGTTCTTCGGTCTGACACTTGCGGAAGGCCACAACTACACCGGACATATCTCGTGGTACAGATGGCACCTGGCGGACCCCGTGCGGTTCAGCCGGCGGATCCGCGTCTCCATCGAACACGGTCACGCCAACCGACGCAGCGATGACTTCTCCAGCACCGCCTACTGGTACCAACTCGAACCACACCGGCCGCGCACGATCCTGTCGGTTCACGAGCGTCTACCGCGGGCGGACTTCCCTCCACTCCCTGCGCCGACCGAAGGCGGTGCTCGCAGTGGCGATGCGTGAGCTCACCGAACGGATCGCCGCCGCCATCGACGCGTCGGGAGCGGAGGTCGGCGTCGTCGTGCGCCACGTCGAGTCGGCGCGTGAGGTCGCCGTACGCGCCGACATACCCGTTCCGCTGGCCAGTGTCGTCAAGATCCCCGTGCTCGTCGAGGCGTTCCATCAGATCCGCGCGGGAGCGATGAGCCTGGAC
>JBOHED010000712.1:0-6264 GCA_050700915.1 Actinopolymorphaceae bacterium
GGCGAAGAAGGCGGACCCGTCAGGGTCCACGACGCAGAGCTCGGTGTCGTACCGGCGGTACCGGACGTACCGCCCGATCGTCGCGCTCGTCCCACCCGTGCCGGCCCCGACGACGATCCACCGCGGGGTCGGGTGTCGTTCGGCGCTCAGCTGGTCGAAGATGCTCTCGGCGATGTTGTTGTTGCCGCGCCAGTCGGTGGCGCGTTCGGCGTAGGTGAACTGGTCCATGAAGTGGCCGCCGCACTCGTCGGCGAGCCGGCGCGACTCCGCGTAGATCCCGCGCGGGTCGTCGATCAGATGGCAGCGCCCACCCTGGAACTCGATCAGCGCGATCTTCTCGGGGCTCGTACACGCCGGCATCACCGCCACGAACGGCAGCCCCAGCAGGCGCGCGAAGTACGCCTCGCTCACCGCCGTCGAGCCGCTCGACGCCTCGATGACCGTCGTACCGTCGCCGATCCAGCCGCTCGCGAGCGCATAGAGGAACAGCGACCTCGCGAGCCGGTGCTTCAGGCTGCCGGTGGGATGGACCGACTCGTCCCTGAGGTAGAGCCCGATGTTCCACTTCGGCGGCAGCGGGAACACGTGCAGGTGCGTGTCGGCGCTGCGGTTGGCGTCGGCCTCGACCCGGCGGATCGCCTCGGCGACCCAGGCCCGGTCTGGTACTGGTCGTCTCGCGACCCGGATGCCGAAGCCTGCCATATCGAGAGGCTAGTCCGTACGGCCGGCGCGTGCGGTGCGGTCATGGGCGTCGCGCACGGCCTCGACCCCACTGTGGTCGAGCACGGCATCGATCACAGGGGCGAGTGCGGCAGCGGCGCTGAGGAGAGCGCGCGAGCGGGAGACGATGGTGGCGTCCCTGGCGGCCAGAATGCTGAGGACGTCGTCCCAGCGTCGGGCACCGCGCAGTTGCGGCATCAGGGTCTGAAGCGGACCGATGCGGTGGCCAGCGATGCGCAGCTGGTGCACGATCCTGGCATCACGGACGTCGCTCGGCGAGTATCTGCGGGCCATGCCGGCGGTTGTCCGGTGGGGCACCAGGAGCCCTTCGGCCTCCCAATGACGCAACGTCGATGGTCGGACGCCGAGGGCACCAGCGAGTTCGGAGATGCTCATCGAGTCTGTCGGTCGACAGTCATCGATCGACTCGGCGGCGATCGCGCCCGCCGCCTGCCTCGCCAACTCCAGCCCCTGGCGCTCGGCATGAAGCCGTGCGTGTGCGGCGTCCAGGAGGCCGAACAGGTCGGACGCCGAGCGTCCCCATGCTGCCCGCATGATCCGCCTGGCCTCGTTCGGGCCGGCGCCGGTCGCGAGTTCCCGGTAGGCCAGCGTGGCACGCACGTGCGCGTCGGTGTACGCCCGATAGCCCGTTGCGGAGCGCGTGGCGGGGGGCAGTACGCCGGCACGCTCGAGGTTGCGTACCTGCTGGACCGAGTACCCGGCTCGTCGCGCCACGTCGATCGTCCGAAGGGCGGATTTGCGACTTTTCACGTCACCTCGCTGGTCCAGTGAGCCAAAGTCTCCACATGCACCTGAATGAGACGCTGGAACACATGAGCATCGACGACATCATCGGCCATGTCGAGGCCATGGGAGGCGTCCTCACGCTGCGCCCACAACCGGGCGACGGATCACCTGAGGTCAGTTGGGGTGACGTGTTCTTCTACTACGCACCCGACGAGGTGGTCCCGAAGACCCAGCCGTTCGCGACGGTCGTGACGAAGAACTATCCCGACGACGAGGCGTCCCGTCTGGACCGACCCGGTGCGTTCCGCGTGAACGTCTCCGCCGGAGCGGCGGAGTTTCTCGCCCGGACTGGCCAACACCCGAAGGACTCGGCGGCGCCAGACCTCGACCCGAGTACGCCGGACGTCGTGATCCCCCACCCCGTCTACAGCAGGTTGGGTTGGCTCTGTGTCGTCAACCCGGGTCCACGTACGACATCCACAGTCCAGGACCTCCTCGAGACCGCACACGGTCTGGCCCGGAAGCGTTACCACCGACGGTCCGAACCGCGGCCGCGGTAGGAACGGACGTCGCAGGGACTCCATGAGCCGAGGGCACGGGCCGGTTCCGGAAACCCGGGTTGGTACGACGACGGACGGAAACTGCTCTTCGGCTCCGACCGGGGCAACCGCACCAACCTGTACGGCGTCGACCTCGGCTCCGGCGAGATCACCCAGCTGACCGACCTCGACCAGCCACCGCCTCCGGGCGAGACGTCGTTAGCCCGGTGCTGTCCGGTGCACCTGGACGTCACCGTCGACAGGGGACACGCCGCCGAGAGAGGATCTGCCCACCAACCAGGCATCAGCGCCCCGACGCGGCGCGTGAGACGGGGGTGCACGCATGGACAGCGCTGAGGTCACCGAGTTCGGGCAGGTGTTCCGCCGGTTCCTGGACGAGATCGTCCACCGCGAACCGTCGACCCGACCGTCCCTGGTCGAACGCCTACACGCCCACCTCGGCAGTGATCCGCTCGAGATCCCGGTGGTCGCGCGACCTACCCGGCGTACGACCACGCCAACGTCCACGTGGCCCTCGAGGCATGGTTCAGCGAGGCCGGCCGGAGCCACGAACTCGTCGGGGTCAGCGGTTCGCACCGGTCCGGCAACACCCTGTCCGAGCTGCTCGAGATGGCGGACCGGCACAACGCCTACGGCGTCGGCGCGGTCGACTACGCCCACCTGCCGGTCTCGGTGGACGAGGAGCTGGCGTGCGTGGCGTTCGGGTTCTTCCTCGGCGTCGACGGTGACGAACCCACCGCCGTCCTCCTCCGGGGTCCTGACGAGATGCACGGGATGGACGGCGTACGCGTCGAGGTTCTGGCTCCGACCCGCGAGGCCGCCAAACGCCTGCTGAACGGTGTGGACGCCCTGATGCGGGAGCGGAACGTCTTCCGCGGGCAGGTCGTCTCGATCGCGCCCGGCGCCGGATTCCGCCATGGCGCCGGACCGGTGACGTTCCACCGCCGGCCGGCGATGGAGCGGGACGCCATCGTCCTCCCGTCCGGTCTGCTCGAACGGGTCGAGCGCCAGGTGGTCGGGATCGTCGAACACAGCGCCCGGCTCCGGTCGGCACGCCAGCACCTGCGCCGCGGGATCCTGCTCTACGGCCCGCCGGGCACGGGCAAGACGCACACGCTGCGCTACCTGCTCGCCCGGCTGCCCGACTTCACCGTGGTGCTGTTGACCGGCGACAGTCTGCGGTACGTGGGACCGGCCTGTGCGCTGGCCCGGATGCTGCAGCCGGCGCTCGTGGTGCTCGAGGACTGTGATCTCGTCGCCGAGTCCAGGGACTTCTCCAGCGGCATGGAGAACCCGCTGCTGTTCCAGGTTCTCAACGAGATGGACGGCATCGAGGACGACATCGATGTCGCGTTCCTGCTGACGACGAACCGCGCCGACCTGCTGGAACCGGCGCTGGCCCAGCGGCCCGGCCGGGTGGACCTCGCAGTCGAGATCCCGCTGCCTGACGCGGACGGGCGGCGCCGGCTGCTGGCGTTGTACGGACCCGACCTCCGGCTGACCGACGGCGACACCGCCGATGTGGTGGAGCGCACCGACGGGACCACCGCGTCATTTGCGAAAGAGCTGGTGCGCCGGGCGGTGCTCGTCGCGGCGGAACGTGGCGCTTACCGTCCGGAGGGCGCGGACCTGCGTACCGCCTGCGACGAACTCCTCTCCGACCGCGACGCCCTCACCCGCCGACTCCTCGGCGCCGTCGACCGCCCCCGCTGACCATGCCCGCCGACCATGATCATCATGGAGTAAACGGTAACCGGGAGGCGGCGCCGTGCCCGACTTCTCCATGATGATCATGACAAAACCGCGCGGGCGGGATCACCGCGGGCTCAGTCGGCGTCTTCCCTGCGGGCGGCGGTGTCGATGCGTTCCCGTACGGACCGGAACCCGCCCGACAGCGCCTGGCCAGCCTCGGTGCCCTGCCGCCGCAGTAGCAGCCAGGACAATCCGGACGTGAACAGCAGAGCCGGCAGCGCAATCAGCCACGGCGTGGTCTGGCTGCCGAACAGGAGGTAGAGGACCCCGAAGCACGCCGCGAAGACGACGAGCCGGAGCAGGGTGTAGACGAGGAAGGTAGGCACGACAGTCGCAGCGTACGTCAGCCTCCCAGCACACATCCGCAGGGCCCACCGCCTGCACCCCATCCGCGCGCCGTCAGCCACTTCCCGCGGCGTCGACCAGGTTCGCGAGCAGGCCCGGCTCGATGTTGCCGCCCGACACGACCGCGACCACGGGTCCGGGCGGCAGCTCGGCGGCATGTGTGACGTACGCCGCCGTGGCCACCGCACCCCCCGGCTCCGCGACCAGCCGGGACCGCGTCGCCACCGCGCCCACGGCCGCGCGAATCGCGTCGTCGGACACCGTGAGCACCGCGTCGACCCGCGCGCGGATGTGCTCCCAGGCAAGCTCGCCGACGCACACGCGCAGCGCGTCGGCGATGGTCTGGTACGTACGTTCGACCGGCCAGGTCCGCCGCTCGCCGACGCGCACGCTCTCCGCGACGTCGCCGGCCAGCTCGGGTTCACACGCCACAACCCGCACGCCCGGCCGGAGCGCCTTGACGGCGGTCGCGACACCGGACACGAGCCCACCGCCACCGACCGGCACGAGCACCGTGGCGACCTCGGGCAGGTCGGCGATGATCTCCAGCCCGATCGTCCCCTGCCCGGCGATGATCCGTGGATCGTCGAAGGGCGGGACGTACGCGTACCCGTGCGCGGCCACCAACTCGGCCACCCGTGACTCCCGCTCAGCCGGGGGCACGAGGATCACCTCGCCGCCGAGCGCCCGGGACGCGGCGACCTTGACCGGCGGGCTGGTGTCGGGCATGACGACGTACGCCTTGGCGCCGTACCACCGGCTCGCCATCGCCACCGCCTGGGCGTGGTTGCCGGACGAGTGCGTGACGATGCCCCGCGCCCGCTCGGCCTCGTCGAGCGTCCCGACCGCGTTGAGCGCACCGCGGATCTTGAACGCCCCGGTGACCTGCAGGTTCTCCGGCTTGAGCCAGAGTGGTCGCGACGGGTCATGATCTGCCCAGGGTGCCGGCACGAGGGGCGTACGGACTACCCGCCCGGCGATCCGCTCGGCGGCCGCCCGAATCTCGGCAAGTCCGACCAAAGCCAGTCTTTCGCCCATGCGGTGACGCTACCGGCCGCCATGTCTCGATCTGAGCCTTGAACGCGAAGTCGACAGTGAGGCACGCCACCGAGGCCCGGTCGGTCAGCTGACCTTTCATGATCAAAGTGCGCAGACTCGGCCAAGGACAGGCGGTCTTGACCGCTACAGCTCCTTGCTCATGACGTACTGGGCGACCCGTGCCGGCCGCTGGGTCGTACGGATGCCGCCGGACAGGTTCACCCCACCGCGGGACGGCGGCTACGCTCGTGCGGATGGCCCAGTCGTACATCTCCTCCAGGAGGTCGTACGTCCCCAGAGGAGGTTCGGGTGCCCCGAGTGTTACCGGTCCTGGTCGCCTTCGTCCTGATGGTGTTCTGCCTGGTCGACCTGGTGCAGAGCCACCGCGAGGACGTACGCACCATGCCGCGGCCGCTCTGGGCTCTCGTGATCGTCTTCGTACCCTTCCTCGGACCCCTCGGCTGGCTGCTGGCCGGGCGCCCACGCGCCGGTTCGGCGGGCACGCCGTCGGCCCCGCCCGCGCCGGCCACGGTCGCACCGGATGACAATCCGGAGTTCCTCAGCCGCCTCAAGGAACGCCGTCTCCAGGCCGAGGACGAACGCCTTCGCGAGTGGCAGGCCGATCTCGAGCGCCGCGAACGCGACCTCCGCCCACGCGACGAGAAGGGCAGCGACCCCGGCGACCCGGCAGGCTGAGCAGCCCGGCGACACCACCGGCCAACCCGGCCGGCGACCCGGGGGCTGACCGCTCGACTGGGTCGCCGCGGGCGTGACGTGCGCTCTACCCTCACGGGATGACTGGCAACGAGACCGCCGCGCCGCCCTCCCTTCCCGACAAGGTGGCCGCCCGCGCGGCCGAACTCGTCGGAGACCGTTTCGGTACGGCGCCGCCGACCGTGGCCGGTCAGGACGTCCTCAACCACGAGGGTCATGCGTTCGTGGCCAGGATCCGGTTCTCCGGCGGATCGCCGGTCAACAGCGCCGTCGTCAAGATGGCCCACCGCGGCGACGGCGACACGTTCGCGAAGGACGACGCCGATCCCTTCAGCCCGGCGTCCAGGTTGTGGAACGAGTGGGCCGGCCTCGAGTTCCTGTCCGCACT
>JBOHED010000713.1:0-4730 GCA_050700915.1 Actinopolymorphaceae bacterium
GGCCTCCTGCACCTGCTCGGCTATGACCACGCCGATCCGGAGGAACATCGGGAGATGTTCGCCCTACAGGCGCGGTTGCTCGGCGAGTGGCAGCCGTTGCGACATCGGAGCGGTCAGTGATGCACGCCCGGAGTCGGTGGCGTTGATGGGTGGCGACACGCTCCTTCTCGTCCTTGCGGGGGTTCTGGTCTTCGTCGCCGGCATCCTCGCCGCGGCCGAGGCCGCTCTGTCGACGTTCTCCAAGTCGCGCGCGGACGGGCTGGTCGCGGCCGGCCGGCGAGGTGGTGAGCGGGTCAGGATGCTGGTGGAGGACAGCGCTCCCTACCTCAACACCGCGCTGCTCCTCCGCCTCGCCTGTGAGCTCACGGCAACGATTCTCGTGGCGGAGGTCGTCATCGGCATGGTCCATCCGACCTGGGCCGCGGTTCTGACGGCGGCCGGCGTGATGATCGTCGTGTCGTACGTCGTCGTCGGTGTCGCACCCCGCACCCTTGGCCGGCAGCACGCCAACCGGGTCGCGCTGGTCACCTCGGCGTTGCTTATCGGGCTGACGCGGGTGCTGGGGCCGCTTCCGAAGCTCCTGATCCTCCTCGGCAACGCGCTCACACCCGGCAAGGGCTTTCGCGAGGGCCCTTTCGCGACGGAGGCCGAGCTGCGTGAGCTGGTCGACATCGCCGAGGCCAGCCGGGTGATCGAGTCCGGCGAGCGGGAGATGATCCACTCGGTGTTCGAGCTGGGCGACACGATCGTCCGCGAGGTGATGGTGCCGCGTACCGACATCGTCGTCATCGAACGCCACAAGACCCTGCGCCAGTTGATGTCCCTGGCGCTGCGCAGTGGCTTCTCCCGGATCCCGGTGATCGGGGAGAACCTCGACGACGTCGTGGGGGTGGCGTACCTCAAGGACGTCACCCAACGGGTCTACGACAACCGCCAGGCCGAGACGACCGAACGCGTGGAGCAGGTGATGCGCCCGCCGGCGTTCGTACCCGACTCGAAGCCCGCCGACGGGTTGCTGCGCGAGATGCAGCAGCAGCGTACGCACCTGTCGATCGTGCTCGACGAGTACGGCGGCACGGCCGGCCTGGTGACGATCGAGGACATCCTCGAGGAGATCGTCGGCGAGATCACCGACGAGTACGACGTGGAGCCGCGGGCGGTGGAGCGGCTGGGCAGCGGCGCGGTCCGGGTCAGCTCGAGGCTGCCGATCCACGAGCTGGGGGAGCTGTTCGACCTGCAGTTGGACGACGAGGACGTCGACAGCGTCGGCGGCCTGATGGCGAAACACCTCGACAAGGTGCCTATCCCAGGGGCCAAGGTGACCGTCGACGGGCTGCGGCTCCTGGCCGAAGGGCCGGTCGGGCGCCGCAACCGCATCCCGACGATCCTCGTCACCCGGATCGACGCACCCGAGTCCGCAGCGGTCCACGCGGAGCAGTCGGACGCCTCCTGAGCCTTGGTTGGCGGGCCAACGTCACAGCGGCTCGACCTCCGGTGCGCCGGGGAGCGCCACGGTGACGACGAGACCGCCGTCCGCCCGTGGTCGGGCAACGACGTCGCCGCCGTGCGCGTACGCGATGGAGCGGACGATGGACAGGCCGAGCCCCGTTCCCTTGGCGGTGACGAGCCGGTCGGTTCCGAGCCGGCGGAAGGGCTCGAAGAGTCCTGGAATGTCGTACGGCGGGATGGTGTCGCCGCTGTTGATCACTTCGATCTCGACCCCACCGTCGGGACGTCGGCGGCTGCTGACGTCGACGAAGCCGCCGGCCGCGAGGTTGTGCTGGATCCCGTTGTCGACGAGGTTCTGGACGAGGCGTTCGAGCAGGACCGGATCGCCGTCGGTGAGGGCCTCGCCCGCCTTGTCACGCAGCACGACCCCCGCCTGGCGGGCGGCCTCGCTCGCGTGGGCGGCGACATGGACCACGACGTCGGCGAGGTCGACCGGAGTGCGTTCGGCCACCTCGTTCTCCGAACGAGCGAGCAGCAGGAGCCCGTTGATGAGTCGCTCGTGCCGGGTGTTGATCTCCAGCAGCGTCTCGCCGAGCTGCTGGACGTCGGGTGAGGCGTTCCTGCGGTGCATCGCCACCTCGACGAGCGCCCGGTTGAGGGTCAGGGGCGTCCGCAGCTCGTGGGAGGCGTTCGCAACGAAGTGCCGCTGCCCGTCGAAGGACTTGTCGAGGCGTTCGACCATCGTGTCGAAGGTGTCGGCGAGCTCCTTCACCTCGTCGTCCGGTCCTCGCAGGGCGATGCGTTCGTGCAGGCTCCGGTCGGCGGCCTTGGCGTCGGCGATGCGGCGCGCGGTCTCGGTGACGCGGTGCAGCGGTGCGAGTACCCGCCCGGCGATCAACCAGCCGAACCCCGCGGCGGCCGAACCGACGAGACCGAGCGCGATCGCACCCTGCGTGAGCAGCGACGTCAGCGTGGCGCTCCGTAGTTCGGCCTGCTTGGCGGTGAGGTACCGCGACGCTTCACCGGCAGTGAGCAGCTGGCCCTCGCTCGTCCGAATGAACGGCTCGTCGGGTCCGGGTCCGGGTGCCGTGGGGCCGGGGACGCGGGCGGTGATGAGGTTTCTCGCTTCCGGTATCCGCTGATCGACGAGTACGTAGATCACGGCCAGCAGGACGAGCCCCGCGGCGAAGAACAGCCCGCCATAGAGCAGCGTCAACCGCAGCCGCAACGTGGGCCGGATCAGTCGGCCGCTCATGTGCTCATTGGTTCGCTCGCTCCGCTCGGCTGTGTTCATCGTTCGCTCGCTCCGCTCTCTCACGGGATGCGGTACCCCACGCCGGCGACGGTCTGGACAACGGGTGGGTTGCCGAGCTTGCGGCGGAGCTTGAGGACCGTGATGCGTACGGCGGAGGTGAACGGGTCGGCGTGTTCGTCCCACACCTTCTCCAGCAGGTCCTCGGCGGAGACCACGGTGCCGTCCGCACGGAGGAGTTCGGTGAGTACGCCGAACTCCTTTCTCGACAGGGAGAGGTAGCGGCCGTCCCGGAACACCTGGTGACGCGCGGGATCGAGTGCGATGCCCGCGCGGTGCAGCAGCGGGGGAGCGGCAGGGCGGGTACGCCGGCCGAGAGCGAGCACTCTGGCGGCCAGCTCGGGAAACGCGAACGGCTTGGGAAGGTAGTCGTCGGCGCCCAGGGTCAGTCCGGCCACCCGGTCACCGATCTCGGCGGCGGCGGTGAGCATGAGGACCCGCGCGGTCGCGTCGGACTCCACGAGGGTGCGGCACACGTCGTCGCCGTGGACGACCGGCAGGTCCCGGTCCAGAACCACGACGTCGTAGTCGTGGACACCGAGTCGCTCCAGCGCGGCGTCGCCGTCGAGGGCCACGTCGACGGCATGGGCATCGCCGCGTAACCACTCCGCGATCGCCTCGGCGAGCAGGCGTTCGTCCTCCACCACCAGTACCCGCATCGTCGCCCCCTTTGTCCGCTAGTTGTCGAGTGTCCGCTAGTTCCCCGCGTGTCCGCATCCCTGAACGCTGACGCCGCTTACCAGACCGTCCAGCCCTCTTGAGGCCCGACTCGATGGTGACTCACCCGGTATTGCGTCTCTGTTAACGGGTCCGGAAACGCCGCGGAAACCGGCGCCCGAGTGGACTGGCTCCCACGTGGCCGGCGATCCGTCGGTCCGACCGATGACGGGAGTGACCATGCGAAGGCGAGTCCCAGGGCGGACGGCGGTGGGGGCGGCGATCGTGCTGCTCCTGGCGCTGGTCGTGGCCGGTTGCGCCGGTACGGGTGGTGGTTCGGGCGACGACACGGCAAGCGTCGCCTCTGCGGACGGCGGTGGCTCGGATGCCAGCACCGACGACTCCGGTGGTTCCGGTGACTCCGACGGCGGCGGAGACGGAGCAGAGCTGACCCGGGAGGAGCGCGAGGAGAGGGCGCTGAAGTTCGCCGCGTGCATGCGAGAGAACGGCGTCCCGATGGAGGACCCGGAACCCGGCCAGGCTGGGCGGGTCAGGATCGGCGGCAACGGCGATGGCGAGCGCATCGACCGGGAAACCATGGAGGCGGCCCAGGAGGCGTGCCAGAAGTACTCGCCGTTCGGTGAAGGCGGTCCCAGCCCTGACCCGGAGATGGCGGACAACATGCGCAAGTTCGCGCAGTGCATGCGGGACAACGGCGTACCCGACTTTCCCGACCCGGACGGCGGTCGGATGATGCTGGACAGGTCGGTGGCCGAGGACCCTGACTTCGACGCGGCGCAGGAGAAGTGCGCCGAGATCCTGCCGAACCGTCCGGGAGGCCCGGGTGGTTCCCAATGAGCGAGCCAGTGAGCGAGCCAGTGAGCGAGGCGGCAGCGCAGCCGCGTGGGCGGCGCCGTGGTCGTGGTCGGAAGGTGGCCGGTGTGGTGGCGGCGTTCGCCGTGACGGGTGCCGCGGTGGTGGCCACTGCCGGCGTGGCCGGACGTGGTTGGGGATTCGGTGCGGACGGCTTCGGCAGTTTGCTCGACTCCGGCGCTGCCAGTGCCGGCGGCGGTGACGCCACGGCGAAGGCGGCCGCGACCCTGCCGCCGGCCACCGTGTCCGTGACGAAGCAGACCCTGCAGAGCACGGAGACTGTCGACGGCGATCTCGGCTTCGGTCCCAGCAGCACGTTGACCAACCGCCTGCAGGGCACGGTGACGGCGCTGCCGGACAGCGGTCAGGAGATCAAGCGTGGCCGGTCGCTGTACAAGGTGGATGACCAGCCGGTGGTCCTGATGTACGGCGCACTTCC
>JBOHED010000714.1:0-2101 GCA_050700915.1 Actinopolymorphaceae bacterium
GTCCTGGATCGCAGGAACCTGGTAGTTGTGCGCCAGGAGGACGGCGTCGCGCTCGGCGGCGAGCCGGCGTACCTCCTCCTGCCATGCCCGGTCCGGCGCCACTCCGTCGTACGCGCCGGTGCCGTGACCTGAGGTGCTGTGATCTGAAGTATCTGTCTCGGATGACTCGGTGTCCGAGCGGGGTGCCGCTCCCGTGACAGCGGTCATGTGGCCCTCCCTGGGCTTCTCCTCTGGGGCGTTCCCTCGGGCTTTCGGCCCTCCGGTTTTCGCCTTTGAATCGAAAACTCCTGGAGATACTATCACCGCGTGAACAAACTGGGGCATGAGGTGCTTGCGGCAGTGCTGCAGGTCCGGTCCCGGTCAGGCGGCGAGCTGTCGCTCGAAGTGCTGCTGTGGGAGCGGGCCCGCGAGCCCCAGGCAGGACTGTGGTCACTGCCCGGCGGACGGCTCAAGGACGACGAGGACATCGAGACGTCCGTACGCCGACAACTCGCCGAGAAGGTCGACGTCCGGCAGCTCTCCCATGTCGAGCAACTGGCGACCTTCAGCACACCCGACCGCGTACCCGGCCCTCGCGTCATCGCCACCGCGTTCCTCGGCCTCGTCGCGAGCGACAACGATCCGGAGCTCCCCGACGACACGCAGTGGCAACGGGTGGGCGGCCTCCCCCGCACCGCGTTCGACCACGAGGCCATCATCCTGCGGGCGCGGGACCGGCTGCGCTCGAAGCTCTCCTACACGAACCTGGGTTTCGCGCTGGCGCCGCCGACGTTCACCATCTCCGAGCTTCGCGAGATCTACTCCGCCGCACTCGGGCACCGGGTGTCGGCCACCAACCTGCAGCGGGTCCTGTCGCGGCGTGGCCAGCTCACGACGACCGGCCAGACCGCCTCGCCCGGGCCGTCGGGTGGCCGGCCGGCAGCGTTGTTCCGCTTCACCTGCCGCGACATCCAGGTGACCGATCCGGTCGCTGTGCTGCGTCCACCGAGCGGCCGCCGGTAACAACCGCCGGCCCAGTAGCCCTGCCGATCCGGAGTCCAGCCGGCTCAGGGCGTTTCCTTGGCGAGCGCGAACAGGTGGTCGAGAACCTTGCCCGTACGCAGCCCGTCGTGTTCGTAGGCGTTGGTGACCCACGGCGTCACGCATCGTACGGAGGCGGCGGTCGCGAGGGAGAACTCCCGGGCGACGTAGAGGTCGTCGAAGTAGACCGCGGCGAAGACCGGTACGTCGTTCGCGGCGAGCCGGTCGACGTCGTAGAGCGCCGGCCAGTCGTCCTTGTCCGCAAGCAGGTGCGCGACCTCACGTAGGGGCACGAGCGCGGGGTCCTCGTCGAACAGGAACGGGTAGATCATCTCGCCGGTGAACAGGAACGGCGTGTCGGAGTCGAGTGCGAACTCCGGCCGCAGCGCATAGACCCGTTCGGCCGACCACGCCGACGCCGCACCCTGGGTGTAGCACGCTTCGTGCAGGACGGCGTACAACGGGCCGGAGGCGAAGCTCGCTCCCTGCCCGACTGCCGCAAGAAACGTGTCGGAGAGATCAGGTCCCGCCACCCCGTCGACCCATGCCTCCTCGAGCAGGTAGTGCAACGCGTCGAAGTCGTTCCGCATACCCAGGCGCATGCCGACGCCCTGGAAGCGACGCGGGCTCAGCCGCTCGCCCGTCGGCAGGCGTACGTCGTGGACGCGGAGGTGGTCGACGATGCCGGCACACAGGTCGCGGTCGTCGGGATGGCGGGCGAAGTACGCGGTGTTCTTCTCGACCGCGCGCGAGTAGGTGACCTGGTAGATCTCGTCCGGTGTAGCGGACAGCGGCGGCAGTCCGCCGGTGACGAAGACCTCGCGCAACCCCTCCGGTGCGTACGAAAGATAGGACAGCGCGCAGAATCCGCCGAAGCTCTGCCCCAGCGCCGTCCACGGTTCGTCACCCTGGAGCGTGCGGCGCAGGAGTTCGGCGTCGCGGACGATCGCGTCCGCGCGGAAGTGGCTGAGGTAGGCCGCCTGGTCCGCCGGCGTCCCCCGCCGCGGCAGGGTCTGCCGGTTGGCCGGCGTGGACAGTCCGGTGCCGCGCTGGTCCAGCAACACGACGCGGTAGTCCTTCA
>JBOHED010000715.1:0-3101 GCA_050700915.1 Actinopolymorphaceae bacterium
GACCTGATCCGACGGCTGTCCTCCATTCCTCGGCGCGCGTAGTTTAGGAATAAATGGCCGAATTGCACAACCAACGGAGTTCGGAGTGGCCGGAGAAGCACCATGAGGCTGTTCGTCGCGGTCATTCCGCCCGAGCAAGCTCTCGACGACCTTGCCTTCGCCATGGACCACGCCCAGGCCATGGCGGAGCCGGACGCGAGTGTGCGATGGACGATGCGTACCCAGTGGCACCTGACACTGGCGTTCCTGGGCGAGGTCGACACCGACGTACGACCGGACCTGGAACGCCGCCTCGCTCGCGCCGCCGCCCGCTACGAGCCGCTGCACCTGGCCGTCGAGGGTGGTGGCGCGTTCGGCTCGGTACGCAAGGCCCGGGTGTTGTGGGCCGGCGTCACCGGTGACGTCGAACGCCTGCGCCGGCTCGCCGGTTCTGTTGCGGCGGCCGCCCGGCGCGCCGGCATCGATGTCGCGGAGGGTCGGTACCGCCCGCACGTGACGCTCGCGAGGCTGCGCGAACCCATCGATGTCGCCGACCAGGTGAGCTGGTGGTCGGCCTACTCGGGGCCGGCGTGGCAGGCCGCCCGGATCGATCTCGTCCGTTCCCATCCTGCGGTCGGCGAAGGTGCGCGACCGCGGTACGAAACCCTTCAGACCTGGCCGCTGGGCCGGGACGTCGCGGCGCCCGGGTAGCCTCCATCCCGTGCACCCCAGGTACCGCCGCCTCGTCATCCCCGGGGTGCTGCTGCTGCTCCTCGTGATCGTCGTCTTCGCGGCCCTGGTTGGTCGCTGAGGACCGCGGCCCGGTGGACGCGCCAAGTCCGACCTTGTCATGACGGATCTGTGACGGTCGCTCTGCAGCCGTACCGCTTCTGGCGTTCGCGAGCGATGATGCACACGTGCAGACGCCGATATCTCGTGCCCGGGGCGCGCTCGCTGGTGTCCTTGCCGCCATGGCCGGCCTCGCGGCCGCCGAGCTCGTCGCCGGCCTGCTCGGCATCGCCGAGACTCCGGTGGTTGCCGTGGGCGCGACGTTCATCGACGTGATCCCTACGCCGGTACGGGAGTTCGGGATCGAGCTTCTCGGTACGGCGGACAAGCCCGTCCTCATCGCCGGCATCGTCGTGGTCCTGGCGGGCCTGGCGGCGTGGGCGGGAGTCCTCGCCACCCGTTCCCGGCCGACGGGGGTCGCACTGCTCTGCGGCCTTGCCCTGCTGGGCGTTCTCGCCGCGGTCACCAGGCCGGGTTTCTCCGCGGCCGTCCTGGTCCCGTCCCTGGTCGCCGGGGTGGTCGCAATCGGCGTCCTCGGCTGGTTGCTGAAGGTGTACGCCAGGACGGCGACACCGACGACACCGAAACCCACGCCCGCGCCCGCGCCCGCGCCCGCGCCCGCGGCGAACGTACGCCAGGATCGGCGGGATCTGCTGCGTACCAGTGGATTGGTGGTCATCGGCTCGGTCGCCGCCACCGCGATCGGTCGCGGCGTCGGTGGAGTCGGCAGCCCTCGGGTGGCGGCAGAGGACGCGCGGAAAGCCCTGCCACTGCCGAAGATTCCCCCGGCGAGGACACCGGCGGGCGCCGACCTGCGGTTGGCCGGCCTCACTCCGTGGCAGACGGCCAACGACGCGTTCTACCGGATCGACACCGCTTTGAGCGTTCCCGTCATCGAGGCGCCCGACTGGCGGCTACGCATCCACGGCATGGTCGACCGGCCGCTCGATCTCACGTTCCGCGACCTGTTGCGTCGCCGGATCGTGCACCGGCACGTGACGCTGACCTGCGTCAGCAACACGGTCGGCGGCGACCTCGCCGGCAACGCCCAGTGGACCGGCGTACCACTGGCCGACCTCCTCGACGAAGCGGGACCCAGCCCACGGGCGGACGCGGTGAAGTCGACGTCTGAGGACGGCTGGACCTGTGGAACCCCACTCGAGGCGCTCACCGACGGCCGCGACGCATTGTTGGCGTTCGCGATGAACGGTGAAGCGCTGCCGTTCGAGCATGGATTCCCGGTACGCATGGTGGTGCCCGGGCTGTACGGCTACGTCTCGGCGACGAAGTGGGTCGTCGACATCGAGGTGACCCGGTTCGACCGGTTCCGTGCGTACTGGACGGACCGCGGCTGGTCGGCGGAGGGCCCGATCAAGACCGCCTCGCGGATCGACGTGCCTCGCCCGGGTTCCACCGCGCGGGCCGGTGAGGTGGTGGTCGCGGGTGTGGCGTGGGCCCAACACCGTGGCATCTCGAAGGTCGAGGTCCGCGCCGATGACGGACCCTGGGAACAGGCTCGACTGGCCGGCGAACCGACGAAGGACTCCTGGCGACAGTGGACCTGGACCTGGAAGGCCGCGGCCGGCCGGCATCAGCTCCAGGTCCGCGCCACTGACGCGGACGGCGAGACACAGACCGACGCGCTCGCCCCGCCCGCTCCCGACGGCGCGACCGGCTGGCACACCGTCGACGTGGACGTCAGCTGACGGTGAAGTGGACGTCACCTGACGGGGTGAAAGCTCACGGCTCGGTGAGTACCAGTGGACCGTCGTCGGTGATGGCGACGCTGTGTTCGACATGCGCAGCCCGGCTCCCGTCGATGGTGGACAGGGCCCACCCGTCGGGACCGGTCCGGTACTCGTCCCGGCCCCCGGCCATGAACATCGGCTCGATCGCGAGCGCGAGTCCCGGCTCGAGCCGGACGCCGCGCCCGGACTTTCCGTCGTTCGGCACGGATGGTTCCTCGTGCATGCGCCGGCCGATGCCGTGTCCGCCGAAGTCGCGCGGCATCCCGTAGCCCGCGCGGCGGGCGATCGTGCCGATCGCATGGCCGATGTCGCCGAGCCGGTTGCCGGGTAGGGCGGCGGCGATGCCGGCGGCGAGGGCTTCCTGGGCGGTCGCGATCAGGGCCTCGTCGGCGGGATCGGCCCTACCCACGACGAGACTGATCGCCGCGTCGCCGTGGAAGCCGTCGAGCTCGGCGCCGAAGTCGACGCTGAGCAGGTCGCCGTCGCGGAGGCGGTAGTTGTCGGGGATGCCGTGGACGACGACCTGGTTGACCGACGCACAGATCACCCCGGGGAACGGCGTCGGCGCGAACCGCGGCCGGTAGT
>JBOHED010000716.1:0-3618 GCA_050700915.1 Actinopolymorphaceae bacterium
GGCCGAGTCCTCATCCAGCACGCCGAGACGGTCCTCGCCGCACTCGAACAAACGACCGCCGCGCTCGCCGCCGCAGCCACCGACCTGTCCGGACCGTTGCGCATCGGTGCCTTCCCGACCGCAGTCCGTACGCTCCTGCCCGCGGCGCTTGTCTCCTTGGCCGATCAACACCCTGGACTCGAGCTGATGGTCACAGAGCTGGATCCCGTGGAGGTGCCGGCGACCCTGCGAGAGCGGCAACTCGACGTCGGTCTACTCCACGACTACGACGCAGTGCCGGTTGATCCAGAACCCGGACTGGATACCGCGCCGCTGCTGGAGGAAACGGTGTTCCTTGCCGTCCCCGGCAGTGCGCCTCGCACCGAGGAAACCGACGTACTGCACGCCGTTCGCGACGCCCGTTGGATCATGGCCAGCCCCGGCACCCTCTGTCACACCGTGACACTGCAGGTGTGCCGGGCCGCCGGCTTCACGCCCAGGGCCCGTCACAACGCCGACGACTTCGCCACCGTGCTCGCTCTGGTCGCAGCCGACCAAGGAGTCTCGCTCGTACCTCAACTCGCCGCCGACCAGCCACCCGCGGGAGTCCGACTCCACCCATTACCCACCCGCAGACGCACCCGCATCGCCTACCGGAAAGGCGCCGCCGCCCACCCCGCCATAGCCGCGTTCGTATCCGCCATCCGCGCCTCCACCGGCATCTACCTCGACCGCTGAACGCCCCCGGTCGGCAGACCTGTCATATCCGAAGTGCGACAACACAGCCGAGGCGACTTCGATGGGTTGCCTCGTGTCGGTGTCGATGATTGCCTCGTCGACGCCGGCGGTGGCGAGGCGTTCGCTGAGCTCCCGGTAGCGCTGTATGTGCCAATCCAGCTGGGCCGCCTGTGTTGCCGTGTATCGGCCGCGCAGGCGGGCCTCGGTGATGGCTGCGCTCGCGGTGAGCCTGACCGGGCGGACGGCGAGCTCCAGGGCGGCACTGTATCGGTTGAGATCTTCTTCGCTCTCGACAACACCACTGATCACGAGTTGTCGGGGACCTGCGGTCTTGTAGTTGGCCCAGACGGTGGCCATGTTCCTGGCTTCGATGATCTGGTTGGCCTGGTCGAACGCAGCAGGTGGCCAGGATCGGTGATACCAATCGACATCCATCAGACTGAACGGCTGCCCGGCTTCGACCAAGAGGTCTCCGATGTGTTCCAGCGTGGAGGACTTGCCGACGCCGTAGGAGCCGTTGAGGAAGATCGCCCACTCGCCATCGTTCGTCATTGATCTGACTGTATTGGAAGTCGTGGCGGCAGCATCAGCAGCCAGGCGCTAGCGTGCAAGGCCATGCCACGACACCATCCTCCACCGGCAAGACCGCTGGGACCGGACGCCGA
The DNA here is from genome assembly GCA_050700915.1 of Actinopolymorphaceae bacterium. Lineage (GTDB taxonomy): Bacteria > Actinomycetota > Actinomycetes > Propionibacteriales > Actinopolymorphaceae > Thermasporomyces. The sequence goes on from JBOHED010000716.1 coordinate 1,383, forward strand.
GGGCCAGTGGGTCCGCCGCTGGACGTCACCTGAGTGGACGCGCGCCGTAGATGCATGGGTGAGCCGCCGGCTCGCCGAGCAGGGCCGCCGGTTCATCGACGAACCCGTCACCTACCGAGCCCGCTTCTGGTCCGTGGTCCGCTGTTATCCGTCCATCGAAGGGCTGGTGTGGTTCAAGGAGACCAACCCCGGGCATCGGTTCGAGGCAGGTCTGACCGCTGCCCTGGCACGTCTCACACCCGACGTCGTCGCGCCGATCGCGGTAGATCGCTCCCGCGGCTGGCTGCTCACCAACGACCACGGAGCGACACTCGACCGATCGGACGTCGCCCTTCAGCCGACACGGTGCACCGTGGTACGCGAACTGGCCCGCCTCCAATGCTCACTCCTCGGCCGCCTCCAGGTGACCGAGCACCCTGGACTCGTCGTACTCCCACCCAGCGCCGCGGGCGACCAGGTGCGCGCCGTCGCCCGCGAATGGGCCGCGCTGCCATCGGGCCATCCACTACACACCGAACCGGACACGCTGAAGCGGGCTGAACAAGCCGCCGACGTACTGGATCGGTGCACTGCGGCCCTCAGCGACACCGTTCCCATCGACCTGGAAATCAACGACGTCTACGCCGCGAACATCTGCGCCGACCGCGGGGCCGGCACGCTACAACTGCGGTTCTTCGACTTCGGCAATGCGCTCTGGGGCCACCCGTTCGTCACACTGCACGGCTTCCTCGACTCGGTGGAGGAGTGGAACGAAACCCCGTTGTCACCGTCCGACCGCGAAGCGCTCCGGGACAGCTACCTCACAGTGTGGCGCGAACACCTCCACGCCGACCCACGGCTGCTGCACCGCGACCTCACCGCAACCCGAGTCCTGGTCCACGTGCACCGGCTCGTCTCATGGCTGCGTCTTGTCCCGCACGCCGATCCGATCGAGATCCGAACCAGAGCAGAGATTCCACGCCAGCAGATGGCCAGCATCGCGACACTGGCCGATTGACACTCCCTTACGAACGCACGGTGCGCGGCGGAGTGATCGGGGCACGACGCGGACGCGTTGGGGAGCCGGGTCAACGTCGGGCGGAGCGGTCTGTCGGACTGTCCGCGGTGTGGCGGGTGGCGATCTCCGACGCACGGCGTCGCACTTCGGTACGGAGCTCGGGCGGGGCGAGGATCTCGAAGCCGTAGGCCAGGCCGGTGGCGTAGGACGCGAGTGAGGCGAGGTCGTCGGCCGCCACCCGGAGGATGGTCTTTCCGTCAGGTGCCGGTTCGACGACGCGGCCGCGGAACGCCTTCGCCGCCTTTTCGTACTCCAGGTCGAGCAGGATGCGTGCCTCATACCGGGAGAAGACGAGCTGGGTTGCCTCCATCACCAGGGCTGCGGCGTCCGGCGGGTCCGTGATCTTGTGGCGTTGCCCGGTCAGTGCGGGCGCGGTGATTCGGTCGATCCGGAACGTTCGCCATGCGCACCGGTCGCGGTCGTTGGCTACGAGGTACCACCGCGAGGATGCCTGCACGATCTGGTAGGGCTCCACACTGCGGGCGCTGATCCGGCCGGCGTGGTCGGTGTAGGAGAACCGGAGTGTTTCGGTACGCCAGCACGCCGTGGCCAGCACGGTGAGGACGGTGGGATCGACGGCCGGCAGTACCGGGGCCGGGCTGGGCAGCTGGACGGTTGCTTCGTGCAGTGCCTGCACCCGTTCACGCAGCCGGGGCGGTAGCACCTGGTCGAGCTTGGCCAGGGCCGCGACGGCGGAGGTCTCGATGCCAGCGACAGCGCTCGCTGCCGTCATCTGAAGTCCCAGCGTGGTCGCGACCGCTTCGTCGTCGTCGAGCAGCAGTGGTGGCATCCGGCCTGCCGCGCCGAGGGTGTACCCGCCGGCATGGCCGCCGGTCGCTTGGACGGGATAGCCCAACTCACGCAGCCGCGTCACGTCGCGGCGCAGGGTGCGAGGCGAGACGTTCAGGCGGGATGCCAGCTCATGTCCAGACCACCAGGGCCGGGACGGCAGCAGGGAGAGCAGCCGGAGCAGACGTACAGACGGATCCATGACCGCCATCTTCTCCTGCTTCGCGGCCGGGATCTGACCGCGAAAGGGTCTATCGTCCGGGCATGACCGGCTCCGGTATGGCGTCACCCCGCGTCGTCGCCCGGCGGCTTCCCCTGGAGCCCGGGGTCTACCGCTTTCGCGACGGGGCCGGCGAGGTCCTCTACATCGGCCGTGCCCGCAGCCTGCGC
>JBOHED010000717.1:0-2700 GCA_050700915.1 Actinopolymorphaceae bacterium
CGGAGGCGACGAGGATCAGGTCGCCCCGGTCCTCGTAGATGTCGCGGACCTTGCCCGAGCAGACGTGCGGGAGTCCGAACGCCGGCGGGGATTCGCTCATACCCAGATCCTTACAGAGCACGTGCCGCGGTAGCCCCCAGGGGTACTCTCCACGGCGACCGCGAGCAGGCCGATCACGAGCAGCGTCGGCACGTCGGCGCAGGTGGCGACGACCGTGCGACGCCAGCCCGGGGCGCGCCCGAGACGTTCCCCGTCATGTCGTTCCCCGTTCCTTCCGGCTGGGTCTGCGCGCCGCCGCCTGCGGGGTCCGGGTGCTGCGGGCTCCGGCGGGGTCAGGGTAGTGAGGGCAGCCCGACCTCGGTACGCCAGGCGGTGTGGCGGGCGCGGAGGCGCTCGACGATCTCCGGATGCTCGGCGGACAGGTCGGTGGTCTCGCCGATGTCGTCTCCCAGGTGGGTGAGCCGCTGACCGACGCCGATGTCGGTGTGCTCCGAACGCATGAGCGCGTCGGCGTGCCGACCGGCGTCGGCATGGTGGAGCTTCCAGTCGCCCTGGCGTACGGCCCACTGGAACCCACAGTCCCAGTGCAGCGCCTCGTGCCCGGCCACGCCATGGCCGTCACCGCCGCTCTCGCCGCGAAGCGCGGGCAGCTGGTCGAGTCCGTCGGTGTGGTCCCAGGCTTCCGGCGCGACACCTGCCGCGGACAGCAACGTGGGATAGAGGTCGAGCGTGCTGGTCAGTGCGTCGTTCGTACGTCCGCCCGCGACGCCACCTGCCGGCCAGCGGGTGACGAACGGCACTCGGATACCGCCCTCCCACAGGGTGTACTTCGTACCGCGCAAGGGCGTGTTGACACCGAAGTTGCACATCGAACCGCCGTTGTCGGTGGTGTAGACGACGAGGGTGTCGTCGGCGAGTCCGCGGCGTTCGAGTTCGTCCTGCACCAGGCCGATCTGGGCGTCCATGAGGTCGAGTTGGGCGAGGTAGTACGCCCGGCCGTCCGGGAGGTAGGGCGAGATCGCGCCGTCGTACCAGTCGACGTAGGAGGAGATCGCGGGATCCCAGTCCGGGAACTTCGCCAGTCCGCGCTTGGCGAGCTCGTCGTCCGGCAGCTGGAAACAGAAGTTGTGCACGGCGTTGAACGCCAGCATCAGGAAAAATGGCTCATCCTCGTGCCTGGTAACGAAGTCCCGTGCTCGGCGGCCGAGCTCCGCGGTGAGGAAGCCTTCCAGCTCGCACTCCTCGTCACCGTCAAGGAGAGGTTGCACCGCCATCGTGCGGGACGCTTCCGGTCCGTAGCTCTCCACCGCCGCGCCGGAATGGCGCAGGTAGTTGAGCCTGCCCACCTGCTTGCCCGCAAGGCCGTAGTAGCTCTCGGCGAATCCGTGGTGCGGCGGGCATGCACGATCGCCCTTGTCCTCGCGTCCGTAGTGGACCTTGCCGAGGTAACCGGTGGCGTAGCCGGCGTCGCGGAGCCGTTCGGCGAGTGAGGGCAGGTGGTCGGGAAACGCGCTGGAGTCGAACCACTGGGCGCCCCACCGCTGCTGGTACTGCCCGCCGATCAGGCCGGCGCGGGACGGGCTGCAGATCGGCGCCGTGACGTACGCCTGCGTGCTCGAGACCCCCTCGGCGGCCAGTCGATCGAGGGAGGGCGTGTGCACGTCGGGGTCGATGCCGAGCGCGCTCCGGTCGGCGTACCCGTGGTCGTCGGAGACGATGAGGACGATGTTCGGCTGCCGTGGGGTCGCTGCCATGCCAGCCATCCTGGTCGCGATCCGCTGCGGCGACAGGGGCGGAGTGGCGTACGTGACCGCTCCTGGTCGAGATCAGTCGGGGCGCCGCGGCGGGGCGGCGCTCAGAGGATGGCGTCCGGTGCGTACGCCGCTGCCTCCGGATGGCGCGCGACCACGGCCTCGACCTGCCGGCACACCTCCGCCACCTGCGCCAACGCCGCACCGGTGAACGCCAAGGGATCCTTGACAAGATCGGTCAGCTCGTCGCGGCCGAGTCCCAGGCGTTCGTCGGCGGCGAGCCGGTCGAGCAGATCGTTGCGTTCGGCGCCCTTCTCCCGCATCGACAGCGCCACGGCGACCGCGTGCTCCTTGATGACCTCGTGCGCGGTCTCGCGGCCGACGCCGCGCCGGACCGCGGCCATCAGCACCTTGGTCGTCGCGAGGAACGGGAGGTACCGGTCAAGCTCGCGTTGCGCCACCGCGGGGAATGCCCCGAACTCCTCCAGGACCGTGAGGAACGTCTGGAACAGCCCGTCCGTGGCGAAGAAGGCGTCCGGCAGGGCGACCCGGCGTACGACGGAACACGAGACGTCGCCCTCGTTCCACTGGTCGCCGGCCAGCTCGCCGACCATCGACAGGTAGCCGCGGACGACCACCGCGAGACCGTTGATACGTTCGGCCGAACGGGTGTTCATCTTGTGCGGCATCGCCGACGAACCGACCTGGCCCGCGTGGAATCCCTCGGTGACGAGCTCGTTGCCGGCCATCAACCGGATTGTGGTCGCCAGGTTGGACGGAGCCGCCGTCGCCTGGACCAGTGCGGACAGGACGTCGAAGTCCAGCGAGCGGGGATAGACCTGGCCGACGCTGGTGAGCACGTTCGTGAACCCGAGGTGGCTGGCGACGCGGCGCTCGAGGTCGGCGAGCCTCTCCGGCGATCCGTCCAGCAGGTCGAGCTGGTCCTGGG
>JBOHED010000718.1:0-9647 GCA_050700915.1 Actinopolymorphaceae bacterium
TTCTCGAGCGCTATGCCGAGCAGTCCTACCGCGTGGTCGAAGCGCAGGACCCCGACCGGGACCGCACGACCCCGGCGTATCCCGCCGCCGTGGGCGCATGGCGAGCGCGTCGCGCGGACATCTGCGAGCGCCTACTCGCCGACGAACTCGCCGCACACGAGTGCGGTGCGTTCCTGGTCTGGGGCGATCCCACCCTCTACGACAGCACCCTCGGCGTTCTCGAAGCGGTCCTCGCCCGGGGAAGCGTCGAGTTCGACTACGAGGTGATCCCGGGCATCAGCAGCGTCTCGGCGCTGGCCGCTCGACACCGGGTCGCCCTCAACCGGGTCGGAAGGCCGGTCCAGATCACCACCGGCCGCAGGCTGGCCGAGGGCTTCCCGGACGACGTGGACGACCTGGTCGTGATGCTCGACGCGCGCGAGGCCTTCACCCGGACGCGGGAGCCGGAGCTGGAGATCTTCTGGGGCGCGTACGTCGGGACGGCAGACGAGATCCTGATCTCCGGACCGGTGGCCGAGGTGGCGGAACGAATCCGGAACGAACGGGCCGCCGCGCGTGAACGCAATGGCTGGATCATGGACACGTATCTGCTCCGCCGGGGTCCCGGCCGGCAAGGAGAAGGCGGCTGAGCCATTCGACAGCGCCCGCAACGTCCTCCACGACAGGGATCCCGCTCGGCAACGGCGGGCGACAGATCACGACCACCGGAGTCCCGAGGGTCCTGGCGGCGACCAGCTTGGCGGCAGTGGCGTCACCACCGCTGTCCCTGGTGACCACCACGTCGACCTGGTGTGCGCGCAGGAGCGCCAGCTCATCCTGAACGGTGAAGGGTCCGCGGGCGAGGACCACCTCGGCATGCCGCGGCATCGGCGGCTCCGGCGGGTCCACCGACCTGATCAGGAACCAGAGCTCGTCCAGATCCGCGAACGCGGGCAGGCCCTGCCGTCCGATCGTGAGCAAGATCCTCGTGCCGAGTTCGGGAAGCAGCGCAGCCGCCTCGTCGAGTGAACCCACGCTTCTCCAGTCGTCCCCTGGTCCCTGCACCCAACCCGGTCGGCGTACCGCCAGTAGCGGGATCTTCGCCGCCGCGGCAGCCCTCACTGCGTGACGGCTGATGACCTCGGCGAACGGATGTGTCGCGTCGACCAGTGCGTCCGTTCCCCGCTCCCGCAGCCATCGGGCCAGGCCCTCGGCGCCGCCGAAGCCACCGCTCCGTACCTCGCCAGCGTGGACGGTGGGCGTGGTCACCCGGCCGGCCAACGAGGTCGTGACCCGAAACCGTTGGTCGTCGGCGAGCACCGCCGCCAGCCGGCGAGCCTCTGCGGTGCCGCCGAGAATCAGAACATGCATGCTGCTGTTGAACACCTGACCTGCTGTGGTGTCGCGGCTCGGGTGGGGAGACATCAGCTCAGCACCGCCTCGACGGCTTGGCGTACGGGTCCTTCGACGCCGAGCGCACGGGCGTACTCCGGCAACTCGGCCGGCCGTGCGTCGCGGCGTTCCAGGTACATCCGGAGTGCCCGCAGGGCAAGGGGCGCGCCGGACCGACAGCGCAGCCGCATGGCATCAACGACGTCGTAAACGGCGCGGGGAGCGCAGTCACAGGACCTCGTGGCGTGGCGGCCATACTTCTCCAGGTTCGCTGCTCGGTTCGCGGTCTTCGGGTGCGCGAGGCGTCAGGCATCGCGAAGAATCAGGCTAAGCTCCTCTCCGACCCGGATAGACGATGAGGGGGAGGAGGCACGCGTGACGGGACTAGTCGGCCGCGTGGCTCTCGGGGTTGCCGGCCTCTCTTTCGCACCCCGTGACCGGTCCGCTGATCTCGCCACGATCCGAGCCGGCATCGATGCGGGCACCGCGATCCTCGACACCGCCCGTGCGTACGCCCACGTCGATGCGACCTTGTACGGCGAAGAGCTGGCCGCCGAAGCCGCCCGGGGTACCAACGTCATCGTCGGGACGAAGGGAGGTCACTCCCGAACCGGAGCGACCTCCTGGGATGTGGACATCAGCGAACGTCGGATCCGATCTGACTTCGAGACGAGCCTGCGTGTGTTCGGAGGCGACTACCTCGACCTCTATTACCTGCACAGAGTCGATCTCGCCGAACAACCCTTGGAGGAAGGCGTCTCGGCTCTCGCATCGCTTCGCGACGAAGGAAAGCTGGCCCGGATCGGACTGTCGAACGTCGACATCGCCGCGCTCGAGCGGGCTTCCGCGGTCGCCCGCATCGACGCCGTACAGAATCACCACAGTTCGATGGGGTGTGAGTCAGCGGACGTGCTTGCCTGGTGCAAGGCCAACGATGTGCCGTTCTTCGCATACTCGCCTGTGCGATCAGCGGCCGCGGCACCCCGGCTCGCGGACATGGCGAACGCGCGTGGTGTCTCACTCCAACGCCTGCAATTACGTGCTCTGCTGGCATCGTCGCCCGTGCTGTCGGTGGTCTCGGGCGCTACCCGACCCGAATCCGTTCTCGACTCGCTGGCAGCGGAGTCAGAGCCATGGGACGAAGACCTCGAGGCCGCCTACGCAGCGGACCGCGCGGTCGCGAACGCACCTTCGTGACGCGACGCTGGGCCGATGCCTCCGCGCGAACTGTCTCCATTGCATGCCCTTTGCTGCTCAGCGCCGCACGCCGATCGGTATCAGTGCCGCTACGAACACCAGATCGGCGAGGATCGCCGCCGCGCGTCGCGCACCTGCAGCCCAACTACGCGATGACGTTGTTCCGACAGGTGCTCGGGACGACCATCGGCGCCTACCGACGCACCTTCCACCGGTCAGGCGCCAACCGGGACTGACGGTACGAGTCCTGGCGGTGACCTGACCGCATAGCCATACCTCCCTCACTCATGATCTGGCGGAGGCGCCTACAGCGAGCCGTTCCGCCACGGTCCGGTGATCGCGAAGGTGATGCCCGGCGACTGCGCGTTGGCGAAGAGCCAGTCACCCTTCCGCGGCTCGAATGTGGAGCCGCACCACTCCGAGCCCGAGTAGTCCCCGGGCGGCACCTGCGTGCCTGGAACGCCACCCTCCGGAATCACGATCTGGTTCAATGCGAACGGGAAGATCTCGCCGTCGGTGGTGAGTCCGTGGAGGTACTCCCCGGACTCGCCGTCCTCGCACAGGACGATTCCGCCGCGCGGGCTCACCGAGATGTTGTCGGGGTTGTTGAGCACCGAGGCATCGGGCGACGCGAACAGCACGCGCATCCGTTCCCGCTCGGGGTCGTATTCGAAGACCTGACCCTGCCCGGTCGGCCCGCCACTCGTCGACACGACGTAGATCCGCTCGTTGCCCCACCAGGCGCCCTCGAGTCGGGTGAACACCGCCGCGCCGAGGGCGGCTCCCTGCTCGGCGGGTCGCTGCTCGCCAGGGGCGTAGTCGGGGTTGGGGATCGTGACCCAGGAGGTGCGGTAGCGGGTGCCGGTGCCGTCGTCGTACGTGGAGTACGACGAGCCGTCGTCGGTCTCGATGACGAGCATCTGGAGCTTGCCGCCAGCCGCCAGGTGCCCCCGCTTCTCCGGCAGGTAGCGGTAGAGGCCGGCCGGCGTGGCGTCCTCGGTGAGGTAGACGATGCCCGTGCGGGGGTCGAGTGCGACGGCCTCGTGGCTGTAGCGGCCCATGCCCTTGAGCGCCTCGGGGTCGCCCTTTCCGTCGTACGGCACCTCGAACACGTAGCCGTGCCGGGTGCCGTCGGCGCCGACCACGGTGGTCTCTTCGCAGGTGAGCCAGCTGCCCCACGGCGTCGGGCCGCCCGCGCAGTTGCGGATGGTGCCGGACAGGCTCGCGTGGGACTCGAGGAACTTTCCCTTGTCGGGATCGAACAGGAGGTTGGTCGTACCCCCGTTCGCCGCCTTGTCGTACGCCGGATCGCAGAAGGCGCCGTCGAAGTCGCCCTGTTCGTGGTTGCGGACGAGCGCGATGTTGCCGTCAGGCCGCCGAAAGGCTGCCATCCCGTCGTGTGCACCCGGCGTCGGGATGCCGTCGGACATCTCGTCGCCGGTCCAGCCGAACGTGAGGTACTCGAAGCCCTTCGGGAGCTGGATCAACTCGAGGCCGGTTGTGTGGTCCTTCACCGGGGCGAGTGGACCGTAGTCCGGGCTGTGCCGGCGCTTGGCCAGCGGCGCGGCACCCGCGGTACGGGCGCCGAGGGCGTCCAGCGGTCCCAGGGCCATCAGCGAGGCGGCGGTCGCGAAACCTCCCCGCAGGAAGTCCCGTCGGCCGCTGCCTGAAGCGCCCGCACCAGCGGCGCTTCCCCCCGATGTGGTGCCTTCGGACATCGTGTCGCGCGAAACGGAACCTGCCACGGGTCTCCCCTCCCAGGGACCGAAGTCTTGAGCAACGGTCAGGCTCCGAACGTAGGTGGCGACCATCGTCAACACCCCAACACGAACCCAACGCCGACCAAACATCATCCGACGCGTAGGTCCGCGTCGAAGCACTCCGCGAACCACGCCTGGGGTCGCCCTGCGTTCACCCATGCGTGTCGTGGTTCTCATGCGGGTCTCGCCTTGTCTTATCAACTCGGTCCTAGCGTCGGTCGCGCCCAGACCGTGACAGAGCCGAACGCCGAAACCGGACTAGCTGATGAAATCTGCTCGCGCAGTCCTGGCCAGCCTCGGAGCCGGCTGACCGCGATCGAGAACGTCCTCACCGGCGCGCTCGGCCGGGTTGCCGGGCCGAGGTACGGAGTGCTCACCTGGTCGAAGCCGCTGCGCCGGGAGGCCCTCGAGCAACTCGACCGGGTGGGTCTGGGCGACCGGGCGTTCCAACGCGCGGACACACTGTCGGGTGGTCAGCAGCAGCGGGTCGCCATCGCGCGGATGCTCATGCAGTATCCGGAGCTGGTCCTGGCCGACGAGCCGGTGGCGTCTCTCGACCCGGAGACGTCGGCGGAGGTGCTCGACCTGCTCGTCAAGGTCTGTGCGGAGGACCGGCTCACCGTGGTGTGCAGCCTGCATCAGGTCGACCTGGCCCTCGGTTGGGCGAACCGGATCGTGGGGCTCCGGATGGGCCGGGTGGTCCTCGACCGGTCGACTGCCGCACTCGACCGGGCCCAGGTGGACGTGGTGTACCGGGACGCGGCTGCGACGGCTGCCACAGATGACACGGCTGCCACCGACGGCACGGCTTCCACAGATGACACGACTGCCACAGATGACACGACTGCCGCGGACGACGACGGAATCGGCGCCGAACGCCGCGGCACGGAACCGCTGTCGGCGTTCAGCGCCGCGCTCGCGCTCGACGGGACCTTCACCCAGGCGCTCACCGTCTGGACCGAGACGGGTTGGCGATGGTCGGCCGTCCGGGGCGAGTCGTCAGACCTGCGGACCAGCGGGCGTACCCGCCTCGACGGCGCCGCGGTCTCCCTGCTCCGGCCGCACCCTGCCAGCGCCGAAGCGTCCGCGGCCTGGTGCAGCGTCGTCCGGCGAGCGGCGCGGGTTCGGATCCTGTCGTCCTCGTGCCTGGAGGCGGCGCTCGTCTCGACGGGAGCGACGGACGCGTTCGCGGACGCCGGCACCGACACCCACCGGCTGGTCGATGTCGCCGCCGCGGTCGTCCTGCTCGACGCGGCGGGTGGCGCGGTCCGTGACGTTCACGGACGTACGGTCGAGCTCGACACCGACCTCACCCGACGGTGGAGCGGGGTCGTCGCGGCCACACCGCAGCTGGCGGACGAACTCGCGGCCTGCGTCGCCGAGTCGTTCAGGGACCGTGCGTAGGGTCGGCATACCTGGCCGGGCAACCATCATCGATGGCTTCCGGGCGCAGTTCGTAATGCCAGGGTTCGTTGTCATAGATCTGGCACAGCCCGTACTCGGCGCCGTGCTGGGAGAGCCACGTCGTGGCGTCGGAGTGCCCGATGTCGATCGCGTCGCCCGACACGTGGGCAGACGTGGCGGCGGTGGCTACCCATCGGGCCGCCTCCTCTTCCGAGCCGTACTTCGTCACCGCCTCACGGAATAGTTGTTCCTGGTACGCAGGCGTTCGCCAGCCACTGTTGACGAAGATCTCAACCCCGTCGTCGGCGGCATCCGGCGCGGCTTCGCGGAGGGCACCGAGGAGATCGGGGTCGAGGTTGGCCACGGCCGGAATTTCGTCATCGAATACCGTCACGCCATTAGGGACGGCGCCAGCGGCCTCGCCAAATGCCCGAGGGCGGTGACGAGTGTCGCTGGGCGATCCGGCTGAAAAGGGCGATTCGGCTGAAGAGGGCGATTCGGCTGAGGACCCCAGCGATCGGAACATGTGGACGCCGACAAGCCCCGCGCTGACGACCAGAAGGGCTGCGAGAATGGCCGATCGGGTACGGCGGGCCGCTGCCCGTGCGGGTTCGCTGTGAGCCATGTCGCCAGTCAAGGCAGCGTGGTGTCGTCAGCACGTATCTGGTTACCGATATGCCGGCGATATGCGCCGGCTCGTAGCATCGAGAGCGTGCGTGTGTTGATCGTCGAGGACGAGCCCTATATGGCAGAGGCCATCCGCGATGGCCTACGCCTGGAAGCGATCGCGGCCGACATTGCCGGTGACGGTGACACCGCTCTGGAACTGCTGAGCATCCACGCCTACGACATCGCCGTCCTCGACCGCGATATCCCGGGCCTGTCCGGCGACGAGATCGCCAAACGCGTCGTCGCCTCTGGCAGCGGCATGCCGATCCTCATGCTCACCGCGGCCGACCGGCTCGACGACAAGGCCTCCGGGTTCGAACTCGGCGCCGACGACTACCTCACCAAACCCTTCGCACTCCGAGAACTCGTGCTCAGGCTCAGAGCGCTCGACCGCAGGCGTGCCCACAACAGACCACCTGTGCGTGAGATCGCAGGCCTGCGGTTGGACCCGTTCCGGCGCGAGGTCTACCGCGACGGCAGCTACGTCGCGCTCACCCGGAAACAGTTCGCCGTGCTCGAAGTCCTCGTCGCCGCCGAAGGCGGTGTCGTCAGCGCCGAAGACCTCCTGGAACGGGCGTGGGACGAGAACGCCGACCCCTTCACCAACGCCGTACGCATCACCGTCTCGGCACTGCGCAAACGGCTCGGCGAACCCGCGATCATCGCCACCGTGGCGGGCGTCGGCTACCGCATCGCCACAGCACCCGGCACCGGGCGTGAGGCTGGGGACCGTGCATAGGGCGCCTGGTTTGAGTGTTCGCCTCAAGCTCACGCTCAGCTACGCCGGATTCCTCGTACTCGCAGGTGGCTTGCTGCTCGCCGTGTGGATGGTCCTCATACGTTACTTCTCCCACGCTCCGATCATCCGCGCCACGAGATCTGGCATCGGTGGGGCGTTCGTTCCAGGCCGCTCCGAGACCCAGCGCGCCTTCAGTGAAGTGGCAATTGCAGTGCTTGCGTTCCTGCTGGTGTTCGGTCTCGTGGGAGGGTGGATTCTCGCTGGCCGCATGCTCGCCCCGCTGACTCGCATCACCGATGCCACCCGCACGGCCGCGACCGGGTCGCTGTCCCATCGAATCCGGCTGCCGGGCCGCAGTGATGAGTTCCGCGAACTCGCCGACGCCTTCGACACCATGCTCGCGCGGTTGGAAGCACATGTCGCCGAACAGCAGAGATTCGCAGCCAACGCCTCCCACGAACTGCGAACCCCGCTGGCGATCACGCAGACACTTCTCGACGTGGCTCGCAACGATCGCCACGACACCGGCGAACTTCTCGATCGCCTCCACGCCGTCAACACCCGAGCGATCGACCTCACCGAAGCGTTGCTCCTGCTCAGCCGCGCCGACCAGCGGTCATTCACCCGACTGCACGTCGACCTGTCCCTCATAGCGGAAGAAGCCACCGAAACGCTCCTCCCTCTCGCCGAAAAACGCGGCCTCACCATCGAAACGTCCGGCGACCTGACCCCCACCATCGGCTCACACGCGCTCCTGCTGCAGATGACGACCAACCTCGTGCACAACGCGATCGTCCACAATCTGCCCGAACACGGCACCGTGTGCGTCACGACCAGCGTTCACGCCGACAGTGTGGTGCTCACTGTCGAGAACACGGGCGCGAAGCTCGTCCCACAATTGGTTTCCACGCTGGTCGAGCCGTTTCAACGCGGCACCGAACGCATTCGCGCCGATCACGCGGGTGTCGGCCTCGGCCTGGCAATCGTCAAAAGCATCACCGAGGCACACGACGGAACTCTCACCCTTGTCCCCCGCCCCGCTGGCGGGCTCCGCGTCACAGTGCAACTACCCGCCGCACCACTACTCGGTCTACGGGTCCCGACGTCGCCTCCGGACGTCGAGGTAGCCTGAGTTGCGGCCACCCGACTCGCTATCGTGGCCTGTGGAGTCCAGGTGAGCATGTTCCTGAGGTTTGTTGTTCCAATGCTGCTGGCCATCGTCGCAATGGTGGGGCCGGTGCGGCGGGACCCGGTAATGAGCATTGACGACTTCATTCTGAAACGCGTCGATGAGGACGAAAAGCGCGCGATCGCGAATTACATGAAGGACTTGAGTCAAGTCCAACTCGACCGGGTGGTCGCGACTTGTGATGGGCGTCGCAAAATGGTCTCCCTCTTTCGGACCTCTCGCGATCGGCCCGAGGCGAACGCCGCGTATGCATTGGTTCTGACTCTGGTCGCTGAGGTGTACGACGACCATCCCGACTATGACGAACGCTGGCGACCGATGCTCGCGCTCGCCGACCCTGGCCTCACCAGGGTCGAGTCCGAAACGCTCCGGTCCGACTGATCTCAGCCAGAACTGCGGACCCGGATCGCCGTGCGATGTTCGTACGTAGCGTCGTGTTCGGGCCAGAACATGTGCCGTATCTGCGAACTGCCACCAGTGTCGACCGTATCGAGGTAGATCACCGTTTCGTGGACGGCTCCTCCGGTAGGGCAGTCGTGGAGCGGCTGGAGCCGTCGGCGTAGCGAACCCCCAGGGGTCATGGGAACTCGATCGTCCGGGGACTCATCGACGGCAAGGCCGGCGACGACTATGCAAAGCTTCGGTGATCAGACCGTCGAGTGGAAGGATCAGCGATGAAGATCACCGGTGTCGACGTGCTGATGGTGGATCGGTACCTCCTCGTCGAGGTGCGTACGGACGCCGGCATCACCGGGTTGGGCGAGTCCGGCGCGTGGGGTTATCTCGAGGCGTCGGCGGCGGCGGTCGAGAAGGTCGGCCGCTATCTCGTCGGCAAGGATCCGTTGGACATCGAGCACCACTGGCAGTACATGTACCGGTTCAGCCACTTTCGGGGATCGGCCATCATGGGGGCGATCAGCGCCGTCGACATCGCCCTGTGGGACATCGCGGGCAAGCATCATGGGGTCCCGGTCCATCGGCTGCTTGGCGGTCCCGTACGCGATCGGGCGCGGGCGTACCACCACGTGTTCGGGTCCACGGTGGAGCTGATGCTGACCGCGATCGACCAGGCGCGCGGCGCCGGGTTCAACGCCGTCGGGCATCTGAGTCCATTCCTCGACGAGCCGCGGAGCCAGCCGTACACGGTCAGGACCGGCGTGGAGCTGATCACCTCCGCGACCGACGTGATCCGGCAGTGCCGCGAGTTGGTGGGAACCGACGTCGACCTGTGTGTGGAGATCCACCGGCGGTTGACGCCCGCGGAGGCGGTGCAACTCGGTCGAGCGATCGAGCCCTACCACCCCTTCTTCTACGAGGA
>JBOHED010000719.1:0-1990 GCA_050700915.1 Actinopolymorphaceae bacterium
GTCCACCCCGCGACCCGGCCCAGCTGGACCCGACCGATGGCCGCGGCGATGTCGGTCATCCGTGCGTTGAAGCCGACGATTTCGTTCTCGTACCTGCGTTCCATCCCCTGGTTGCGAAGCAACCTCACCGCGCGCGCGACGCTCTCGTCGGCGCAGACGACCATGCCGCCCTCGCCGGTCGTCATGTTCTTGGTGGGATAGAAGCTGAACGCCGCCAGTGTCCCGAACGCACCGACCGGCCGCTCCCGCCAGCGCGCCAGGTGCGCTTGGCAGGCGTCCTCGAAGAGCGCCAGCCCGTGCCGGCCGGCGACGGCCTGGAGGGCATCCATGTCAGCGGGATGGCCGTAGAGATGAACCGGCATGATGCCGACCGTGCGCGGCGTGACCGCCGCCTCGACGGCGGCCGGGTCGAGGCAGAAGGACCGCTGCTCGATGTCGGCGAAGACCGGGTTCGCCCCGGTGAGCGCGACTGCGTTGGCCGTGCCCGCGAACGTGAACGACGGCACGATCACCTCGTCACCCGGCCCGACACCCGCCGCGAGCAGGCCGAGATGCAGGGCGCTCGTACCGGAGTTGACCGCCACGCACGGGCGGCCCTCCACCAGGTCGGCGAACTCCGCCTCGAACGCCGCGACCTCCGTGCCCTGCACCACCATGCCGCTGGCGAGCACCCGGTCTACCGCCTGACGTTCCTCGGCACCGATCAGCGGCTTGGCGGCGGGGATGTGCCCCGTCGACAGATCCCCCGCGAGTCCCATCCCCGTCGTCACCTCTCCCCGTCGCCGTTCCCGTCCACGCTGTTCCTGTCGCCGTCGCCGTTCCTGTCGCCGTCGCCGTTCCTGTCGCCGTCGACGCTGGGCAGCTCACGCAGTGCGTCGCCGTCCTCGACGTACGCCTCGCCCGTCGCCGGGCACCGCCACCTGCCGTCGCCCGCGGTCGGATCCGGCTCCAGGCGTACGCCCGCCCGGCCGACCCATGAGATCCGCCTCGCCGGCACTCCCGCCACCAGCGCGAAGTCGGGAACGTCGGCCGCCACGACAGCACCCGCCGCCACCATCGCCCACCGCCCGATCGTGACCGGCGCGACGCACACCGCGCGGGCGCCGAGCGACGCGCCCTCCCGTACGGTCACGCCCACGGGCGTCCAGTCGCCCGGCCGCTTCGGCACGCCGGCCGGATCGACCGCACGCGGGTACTGGTCGTTGGTCAGCACGACTGCCGGTCCGACGAAGACGCCGTCGCCGAGGACGGCCGGTTCGTAGACGAGGGCGTGGTTCTGGATCTTGACGTACGCACCGATCCGTACGCCGGCACCCACGTAGGCACCGCGCCCGACCACACACCCCTCCCCGAGCACGGCGTCCTCCCGGATCTGGGCGAGGTGCCAGACGGCGCATCCTTCCCCCAGCGTCGCCCGCTCGTCGACATCGGCGGTGGCGGCGACGAAGCCGGTGGACAGGGCGGTCATAGCGGACGAGCGTAACGAAGGACCTCCGCCCGCCTGAAAGTTGCTGGAGCTTTACCGCATAGAAGCGGGAAACCTCCCACCGGTCTGCCGGCACCGACCTCAGCGGACGGACCGCGGAACACGTCCTCACGACGACGTGGCGACCGCCATCACCTTGCCGAACGCCGCCACGGTGTCGTCGATGTCCCGCTCGCCGAGCGTGGGATGCACGAGCAGCATGAGGGACGTCTCGCCGAGTTCGCGCGCGACCGGCAACCGGGCCGGTGGGCGGCCTCCGGGCACTCCCTCGAACGCCTTCTCCCGGTAGATCTCGGCACACGCCCCCTGCAGACAGGGCACGCCCTCCGCCGACACGGCGGCCATGATCCGGTCCCGGTCCCAGCCCGGCGCGAGCGCCTCCGGCCGGACGAACACGGAGTACTTGTAGTAGGCGTGCCCCACCCCGTCGGGCGGGACGGTGACCCGGAGCCCGGGCAGGGAGCCGAGACCGGCGTCGAGCGCGGTGGCGTGCCGACGGCGGCG
>JBOHED010000720.1:0-11925 GCA_050700915.1 Actinopolymorphaceae bacterium
GTTGCACCACGAGGGACGAGCGCCGCGCGCCGGTGGCGGGGTGGACCTGGGGGTGACCGGCGTCTGCGGGCAGGGTTGGACCGCTGACGGCGCGAAGAAGACAGGCGACCCGTGTGCCGCTGCCGACTACCTCTCCTACGTCCCCGCCGGCCGGTCGATACCTGTCGGCGTGCTGTTGTACCCGATGACGGAGGCGGGCCATGTCACGCCCGGCTCCTACCGTCTGAGCATTCCGCTGGACGAACCCGAGGGCCCCCTTCTTGACCTGCGCTACCGGATCGTGCGTTCGGGCGATGCCGACCTTCCGCCGTGGCCCGAGAAGACCATCCCGTTCGGCATCACGCTGGAGACGTACCCGGATCGCTGGTGGGAGCTACGGATCCGGTTCGAGGACGGCTACGGCAGGGTGATCGACGAGCGAGACCTGGCGGACCACCGGGACGACCAGCCATTCGTGGAGAGCGAGGCACTCCTCACGGTCGATGTTCCGCGCGGCCTTCCGGTCGACATCGTCCTGCTGGAGCGCGAAGGCGACGACTGGATCCCGTGCGGTGAGGGTGGTGCGTTCGTCACTGAGAAATCCCGCGGACCGACGGCCATCATCCCCAGCAGCTGCCTACAGCCGCGGCCAGGTTCATGATCAAAGTACGCAAACTGTAGGTCCGCGCGCCGAAAACCTACAGTTTGCGCGCACTCGCCGATGGGCTGCCGCTGCACTGCGGTCGCGCGGCAGGCATTGCCGGCTCCGCGTCGCCCCAGAAGCTGCCGCCGAGGCCGCGCTGGTTCTCATAGATCGAGCCCTGCTGTTCCGCCGGCGGCAACGGAAGCCGCACCGGTACGTCGGCCAACCGTGGCACGACGCACGGGTCGCCGGTGAGCTGGTTCGCCTTCCAGGACGCGAAGTCGTCCACACCCAACAGGGGCCACGCGTCGGCGGCCGCGTACTGGTGGAGCAGCAGCCGCCGCTCCCGCGCCGATCGGTTCGGCGCCGAACCGTGCACCGCCCGCACGTGGTGGATGGTGATGCTGCCCGCCGTACCGGTGAGGGCGGCGGCCTTGGTCACATCGATCCCGCGACTGTCCGCGATGGCTCCGCAGAAGAAACCGTTTCGGTGATGGTCGTGAACCGGCCCGCGATGGCTGCCCGCGATGACCTGGAGCGGGCCGTTGTCGTCGCCGCAGTCGTCGAGTAGCACACCGACCGCGGCCAGATCGTCGTTGGTGTGCGGATAGAACGCCCAGTCCTGGTGCCACTCGACCGGCGCTCCATAGCCCGCGGCCTTGAGGTTGAGCTTGCTGGTGTCGAAACGCAGGCTCGGCGACAGCAACTGCCGCAGGACCTCGACGATTCCCGGATGCCGGACCAACGCGGAGTACTCCGGGTGCAGGCGGTGCGGCGCCTTGATCCGGCGTACCCGCGGCGGATCGCCCGACCTGTGGGAGTCCTCCAGGTCGTAGACGTCGGTGTGGGTACTGAGCCCCGCCGCTGCGGCGACCAGTTCGTCGGTGACCCGGCGCACCGCGTCGAGTTCGGCGGGAGAGAGGACGTCGGGAACTACCAGGTAGCCGTTCTCGCGGTAGAAGGAGACGTCGGCTTCGGCGATCATCGCTCCACACCCTCGGTCGCTACGCTCACGGATGCCCTGCAGGGTCGATTTGCCAGGCTATCCCGTTGCTTCGTGCAGCGTGGCTTGGTGCCCCTGACCGAGGAACTCGATTGACCTGAACGGCCGGCCACTGCACGGTGGGTGGATGCTGACCGACGACGAGATCGCCGACTTCATCCGGGACGGGTTCGTTCCTGTCCATTCGGCTGTCCCGCAAGCCACGGTTGACGCCTGCCTCGACCTCATCTGGGCCGAGCTCGCCGGCAAGGGCGTCAGCCGCGACGATCCGGCGACCTGGACCACGCCGGTGGCCAGCGTCAACTGCCCGGAGGGCGGACCGTTCGTCGCCGCGGGCACCGCGGAACCACTGTGGGAGGCGTACGACCAACTGCTCGGTCCCGGCACCTGGTGGAAGCGGCCGGGCGTCGGAGGTGCCGTCCCGGTGCGCTTTCCCCATCCCGCCGATCCCGGCGACGCGGGGTGGCACGTGGAGTCGAGCTTCCCCGCCGGTGACACCTGGCGGGCGAACGTCCGCAGCCGCGACCGTGGCCTCCTCGCGATCTTCCTTTTCACCGACGTCGGACCCGACGACGCACCGACCCGACTCCGCGTCGGATCACACGCCGACGCCGCCCGCGTGTTGGCGGGCGCGGGCGAGGACGGCGTCGACGGGGAGACGTTGGCTCCGCTCGTCGACGAAGCGAGTACGCATCGACCGGTCGCGCTGGCGACAGGATCCGCGGGAGACGTCTTCCTCTAGGGGACGGTTCCGCGGGCCATCGCCCAACCGGGCGTGGCGCTCCTCGAGCCGCTTCAGCTTGCCGACCGCGCCAGCGCCTTCCCGGTCGAGGCGGCCATCCTCGATGCCCTCGAGACCCGCCGACGTAGCTCGCGCCTCGACATCGATATCCGTCCCATCGCCCGGATCTTGGTCACCCCACTCTTTCTCCGGTGGCGTCGGGCCCGCTATCTTTTCGGTCCAAACGTGGCGAAATGCACTGTCGAAGGAGTTGAGCTCCGCAGCAGATGGGCCACCTACGCGGCAAGGTCACCACCGCAGTGGTCGTCGGCATCCTCGCCGCGACGGTGGCGTGTCAGCAGCCGGCGACGAAACGGCCCACCCGGTCACCACCCACCACCACGGTGTCGGTCGACAGCACTTGCGGGATCGAGGACAAGCTCGTCCCGACCTGTGGTGCCTGGTGGGGCGTCGCGGCCAACCCGTTCGACGGAGAGTCCTGGCACGAGGCGCTCACCGACTACGAACGACAGATCGACCGGACCGTCAACATCGCGCACTTCTACCACCGCGCCGGGGACCTGTTCCCGACAAGTCAGGAAGTCGCCCTCGCCGACGAACCCGGCAAGGAACGCCTGCTCCTCATCAACTACAAACCCCAGGCCGGCCACAGCTGGGCCGAAGTCGCCCGGGGAGCGACGAACGACGAACTCGACCGGCTCGCCGCACACATCAAGCGGACATTCGACCGACCTTTCTTCTTCGTCGTCCATCACGAACCGGAAAACGACGTCGACCCGAGGCCGGGGTCCGGATACACGGCGGCGGACTACCGCGCGATGTACCGCCACGTCGTCACCCGACTGGAAAGCCGCGGAGCGTCCAAACTCGTCCGGGTGATGAACTACATCGGTCTCCCGGCCTGGGGAGTCCAGCCGTGGTACCCGGACCTTTATCCGGGCGACGACGTTGTCGACTGGATTGCGTACGACCCGTACGTCTTCGGCACCGGACAATACTGGGGCGGAGTCGAGGACCTGATCGATCGACGCTTCGATAAACACCGGCCCAACGATAGATACTGGGCCACTCATCCCGAGTGGCCCGGCTTCTATACCTGGGCCACCCGATTCGCCCCGGAAAAGTCACTCATGCTTGCCGAGTGGGGAATCGCCGAGAAGCCCGGAAGTCCACGGGCCAAGGCGGAGTTCTTCACCAAACTCGGCCACGAGGCAGCCCACTGGCCACGCGTGAAGGCGTTCGTCTACTGGAATTCCCCGTCGGACCGGACCGTCGGCGAGACCCGGATCGACTCCTCGACCGCCGCGCTGCGGGCTTATCGCGACATCGGATTGCGGGGACACTTCAACCCCTGATCCCGAAAACAATAGGTCCTCGCAATTGCCGATGACGCTATTCTCGACTCTGCCGACCGCTGAGAAAATTCTCCGAAAGTCCCTGAGTTGAATTCGCCTCGCTGTGACGATGAAGTATGCGCGAACCAGCACCGAACGACAGTGGAAATTCGCCGCACAGTTCCGGTCGGAACAGGCCTCGAAACGCGACCCGGTCCTTTGCCGAGACGATGCGTCACCTCCTCGTCGGCGCGATACTTCCAGGCAGCGGTCTGTGGGCGGCCGGCCGCCGGCTGATCGGCGGCACGATCCTCGCGGTGTTTCTCGCCGCCTGTGCCGTCGTGGCCTACACCGCAGTCACCCGGCCGGAGGCCGTCGTCCATGCGGCCCTCCAGCCCGACACCCTGCTCCTGTTCGCCGTGGTGCTCCCGCTGGTCGGGCTCGCCTGGGCCGGTGTGGTCGTGGCGAGCTATCTCGCCCTCCGCTCGCCCGGGATGAGCATCCTGCAGCGAATCGTCGCCGTCGGCGTGGTCGGTGTCCTGGTCGCGATGATCGCCGTGCCGTTCGGGATCGGTGGTCGGTACGCATGGGTACAGAAGGACCTTGTCGAGCACATCTTCGCGAGCCCGACGAGTCGGAGCGCCACCCGTCCGACGACCGCGCCGAGGGCGGTGCGGGCCAACCCGTGGGAGGGCAAGGATCGGGTGAACGTTCTCCTGCTCGGCAGCGACGCGGGTCCGGATCGGATCGGCGTACGACCGGACACCATCATGCTCGCCAGCATCGACACCAAGAGTGGTGCAACGGCCCTGTTCAGCCTCCCGCGCAATCTGCAGAAGATTCCGTTCCAGCCTGGCTCGGCGCTCGCCAATGCCTACCCGGACGGGACGTACGCCGGCGAGGGTGATGAGTTGGAGTGGCTCCTCAACTCCGTCTACCAGAACGTGCCCGCTCAGAATCCTGGTCTCCTCGACAGTGACAATCCCGGCGCGGATGCCACGAAGCTCGCCGTCAGCGGTGCGCTCGGGGTTCCCGTCGACTACTACGCGATGGTCAATCTCGAGGGCTTCAAGAAACTCATCGACGCCCTCGGCGGGATCACTGTCAACGTCAGCCGCCGAGTGCCGATGGGCGGCGAGGCCGACGCGGGTCTGGTTCCTGGGGGCTGGATCGAACCGGGACCGAACCAGCGCCTGGACGGTTTCGACGCCCTGTGGTTCGCGCGCGCGCGTTACGGCGCCGACGACTACCAGCGGATGGGCCGCCAGCGCTGTGTGATCAAGGCGATCATCGACCAGGCCAACCCGCTCCGGGTGCTCACCCGCTACGAAGCCTTGGCCGCGTCGTCGCGGGACATGTTCTTCACCGACATCCCGCATGACATGCTTCCGGCGTTCGCCGACCTGGCCTTCAAGGTGAAGGGCGCCGCGGACGTGACGAGCATCGCCTTCACCAACGAGGTGATCCGGCCGTCGAACCCGGACTACGAGCAGATACACGCGATGGTCAGAGACGCCATCGCCGAGAGCGCGACGGGGCGGTCGAAGTCATCGATGACCGACTCGCTCGACGATGCCTGCGCCTACCACCCGGACAAGCAGAGTGAGCCCGCGACGCCGCGACCGCGGACCGGCTACTCGTCCTCCCCGGAGGACGGTTCATAGCCGGGTGAGCCCAGCGACGGGCTCAGCGGTTGGCTCAGCGGCGGGATAAGCGCGGTCACCAGTCGGCCCCGGTCGAGCTTGTTGACAACCTCGGCAAGTCGTACGCAGGCCACCTCCACCTGGGCGTACGCCTGATTCCGTTCGGCGATGATCGAGGACAGGATCAGCGCGGTCAACGCCGCAGTCGCGTTGAACGCCTGCAGGATGACCATGCTGGTGAGCAGGTCGGTGCCGGCGAACGGTACCGATCCACTGGCGACCGCCTGGATGGTGACGACGGACACGACCAGCGCACACGGCGCGGCGCCAGCGAGCTGGAACCGCAACGCCGCCCAGATCAGGAACGGTGAGACCAGGAACACCACATTCGGTGTGGTACGGGTGGCGATCGCGGTCACGACGAAGGTGCCGGCCAGCAGTGCCGCGAACTCGATCCAACGCCACAACCGGATCTCTCGCAGAGTCCGTGTGCTCCGCACGGCGCGCAGCGCCAGCAGGAAAGGCGCCACGACAAGCACACCCATCGCGTCGCCGGTCCACCACACCGACCAGGTGGCCGCGAACTCGGCCGGGGCGATCGCTCCGGTCAGCGTCAGGGTGCCGGCACCGATGGTGGCGCTGACGGCCATCCCCGCCATCGCGGCAAGCAGGATCAGGGCGAGTGCGTCGCGGCGACGGTCGAGCTCGATCCGGAATCCGACCCTGCGCAACAGGAAGAACGCACACACCGGTGCGAGAGTGTTGCCGACCGAAATGGCGACCGCGGCAGAAAGCGGACCGATTGACATATTGACGGCAAGGGCCGCGACGGCGATGCCTGGCCAGGTGCGCAGGCCGAAGAGCAACAGACCCACGAGCGCGATTCCGGTGGGCGGCCACAAAGGCGTGACCTGTCCGTTGACGAGCTCCTGGAGAAGGCCGATTCTCGCGGCGACGTAATAGGTGACACCCACGACAAATGCGGGCGCGAACGCGGTGACATGACGCCTCAACACTGACCCGTCTGTCACAACGGCGATAGTACGCGGCCGTCAATAGCCCTGTCGCGCGAGACAATTGCCGTCAAAGGGCGTCGCGGTTCAGGCGACGATCTCTTCACCCCGGACGTACGCCGCCCACAACCCCGCATAGCGACCACGGGCCGCGAGCAGGTCGGCATGCGTGCCGTCCTCGATGACCTCACCGTGATTCATGACGATGATCCGGTCGGCGCGTTCGGCGGTCGTGAGCCGGTGCGCGATGAGCAGCGTGGTCCGTGACCGGGTCAGCGTCTCGGTCGCCCGGATCACCAAGGCCTCGGTGGCCGGATCGAGTGCCGCGGTCGCCTCGTCGAGCAGCAGCAGGTCGGGATCGACCAGATAGGCGCGGGCCAGGGCGATCAGCTGGCGTTGTCCGGCCGAGAGGTTGCGGCCGCGTTCGCCCACGGTGTGGTAGTAGCCGTCGCGCATCCGGGCGATCACGCCGTGGGCGCCGACCGCGCGGGCTGCCGCCTCGATCTCGGCGTCGGTGGCCTCCGGGCGGCCGTAGGCGATCGCGTCGCGAACGGTGCCAGGGAAGAGGAACGGCTCCTGTGGCACGTAGCCGAGCCGGTGCCGGTACGACGCGAGGTCGAGGTCGCGCAGGTCGTGCCCACCGACCCGGACCGCGCCGCCGGTCGGGTCGTAGAACCGCGCCACCAGCTTGACGAGCGTCGTCTTCCCGGCGCCGGTCTCCCCCACCAACGCGACCGTCTCGCCCGGCCGTACCCTCAGGTCGATGCCATTCAGGGCGTCGCCGGTCGCATTGTCGTAGTGGAAGTGGACATCGTCGAAGACGACCTCGCCCGAGAGGCTCTCGATCTTCTTCGCGTCCGCCGTCTCCGGCGTCGACGTCGGCGTACGCAACAACTCGCCGATCCGGCGCAGACCCACCCGCGCCTGCTGGTAGCCGTCGAAGACCTGTGACAACTGCTGCACCGGCGAGAAGAACAGGTCGAGGTAGAGCAGGTAGGCGATGAGCGCACCGGCTGTCAAGGCGCCGTTGCGCACCAGCCCCGCACCGACGCCGAGCACGACCGCTGCCGCCGCCAGGTTGAGGAACTGGACGAACGGGAAGTACGTACCCATGTAGCGCTGCGCCCGGAGCCGGCTGACGCGGTAGGCCTCGCTCTTGGCATCGAACCGGTCGGCGTTGTGGTCTTCACGTCCGTACGCCTGCGAGACCCGCATGCCGGCGACGTTCTCCTGCAGGTCGGCGTTGACGACGCTGATCCGTTCGCGCGCCTCCTGATAGGCGACCGACGACTTGGCCCGGAAGATCAGCGTGGCGACCACGAGGATGGGCATCAGCGCCAAGACCGCCAGCGCGAGTTCGGCGTTGATCCACACCAACGCGACGAGGACGCCGACGAACTGCAGGATCGCCACCACCGCCGTGAGCAACGACGTCTGCAGGAACGACGACAGCGCGTCGATGTCGGTGGTCATGCGGGTCATGATCCGGCCGCCCATCTCGCGCTCGTAGTAGTCGAGCCCGAGCCGCTGCAGATGGGAGAAGAGCTTGACCCGCAGGGAGTACAGCACGCGTTCACCGGTCCGGCCGGCGAGGCGGGTCTGCGCCATCATGATGGACCAGTCGGCGATCACGACGCCGAGCGCCACAACCGAGGCGACCAGCACCACCGAGAACGCCTGGCGGGTCACGCCGGCGTCGACGCCGTGCCGGATCAGCAGCGGCAGGCACAACGTCGCCACGGCGTCGAGCGCCACGAACATCAGCGCGAGCAGCAACGGTGACCGGAACGGCCTGAGCGTACGCAGCAAGGAGAAGCCCGGATCGGGCTGGGCGGCATCGGCCATCGGCACCTTGGGGACGTCGGTGGCCGGCTTCAGCTTCGCCACCTTCTCCAGCAGGGCGGGCGTCGGCGGCATGCTGGCGAGCCAGCCGCCCCCGCCCCCTCCGCCGCCGCGGCCACCACCTCCGCCGAAGCCGCCACCGAGGCCGGTCGGCGTCTGGACGCGGGTGAGATGGCTCGGCTCCTCCGGCGTCGTGCGTATCCACGGCGAACGGACGTCGTCGGCGGACTTCTCCGAGGAGAGGAACGCCTCCAGCTCGCCGGCGTCGACACCCTCCGCGTCGTCGCCGGGGCCGGACAGCAGGAGGCGGTAGAGGGCGCAGCGCTCGGTGAGCTCCTCGTGCGTACCCACGTCGCGGAGCCGCCCGGCGTCGAGAACGGCGATCCGGTCGGCGAGCTGCAACGTCGACTGGCGGTGCGCGATGATGATGGTCGTCCGCCCGGCCATGACGTGGCGCAGCGTGGCGTGGATCTCGGCCTCGGTCTCGGGGTCGACCGCCGACGTCGCGTCGTCGAGGATGAGCAGCGTCGGATCACTGAGCAGCGCCCGTGCCAGGGCGATCCGCTGCCGCTGTCCGCCCGACAGGGTGAGTCCGCGCTCGCCGACCACCGTGTCGATGCCGTCGGGCAGTTCGTCGATGAACTCGGTCGCCTCCGCCGCCGCGGCCGCCTCCCTGATCTGCTCGTCGGTCGCGTCCGGTCGACCGTAGGCGATGTTGGAGCGCACGCTGTCGGAGAAGAGGAAGCTGTCCTCGAACACCACGCCGATCCGCGACCGCAGTGAGGTGAACGTGACGTCTCGCACGTCGTACCCGTCGACCCGTACGCTCCCCCGCTGCACGTCGTAGAACCGCGGCAGCAGGTGGGAGATCGTCGACTTGCCCGAACCCGCCGTCCCCACCAGTGCGACGGTCTCCCCGGGCGCCACGTCGAGCGTGAGGTCCCGCAGCACCGGGTCGGACTCGAGATAGCCGAACGTCACATCGCGCAGCTCCACCGCTCCCGAGCCATGCGGAAGGTCGATCGCGTCAGGCTTCTCGCGCACCAGCGGTTCTGAGTCGATGACCTCGAACACCCGGATCACACTTGCCCTGGCCTGCTGGCCCATGACGAGGAAGTTCGACAGCATCCGGACCGGCGCGATCAGCTGCCCGAGGTACGCCGAGAACGCCAGGAACGTGCCGAGGGTGATCTCGCCTTGGATCGCCAGCCACCCGCCGAGGGCGAGGATGCCGACCTGACCGAGCAGCGGTACGGCCTGCAGGGTGGGGCTGTACCTGCTCGTCAGGCGTACCGACCGCAGCTTCGACGCGAAGAGCTGCCGAGCCTGGCGCTCGAGCCGGGACAGCTCGCGGCGTTCCTGGCCGAAGCCCTTGACGACACGTACGCCCGAGACGGCCGAGTCGACGATGCCCGCGACCTCCGCCGCCTGCTGCTGGGCCTCCCACGTGGCGGGGAAGAGCCGGCTGCGGCTGTGGTAGCCGATGATCATCAGGGCGGGTGCGACGGCGAGGGCGATCACCGTGAGCAACGGCGACAGCCACGCCATGACGACCAGCGAGATGACGAAGAGCAGGATGTTGCCGGTCAGCATCGGCAGCATCTGCAGCAGACCCTGCACGAGCATGATGTCGCTGATCGACCGGCTGACCACCTGGCCGGTGTGAAGCTCGTCCTGCCGTGCGCCGTCGAGCCGCAGCAGCGCCTTGAACAGGTCACCCCGAATCGCGTGCTGCACGTCCAGCGCAAGCCGTCCGCCGAGGTACCGGCGGACGAATCCGGCACCGAACGTCACCAGGCCGAGCCCCAGCAGGGCGCCCACCCACGGCAACATCGGTGACTGGTTGGCGATGATGACCTCGTCGACGATCTGGCGCTGGACGAGGGGGACGAACGCCGCGGCCGCCATCCCGACGATCGCACCGCCGAAGGCGACGAGGACCAGCCACTTCGACCGCATGCAGTAGGCGCCGAGCCGGCGTACCCATCGATCGGAGTCGGTACGCCCGGAGCCGGCGGTGCCGCTGGGGCCGGGTGCGGACTTCGACCCACTGGTTGTCGTGGACGTGGCTGCGGCGGTTGCGGTGGCTGATGTCATCTGGGGTGCGATACCTCCGGGGTCGGTGCAGTACCGGACTGAGTGGTGGTGCTGGCCTGAGTGGTGGTGCTGGCCTGAGTGGTGGGACTGGCCTGGGTGGGGCTGGCCGGCGTGGCGGGGTGGCGGGACGAGCGCGCGTCCATCACGTCGTCGAGCTCAGCGAGCAGAGCCAGGAGTGTCGCGCGGTCGGAAACCTCGTCGAGGAGTGGCTCCAGGCGTTCGCAGTAGGCGCGTTCGGCGCGGGCCAGTGCCTCCCGGCCGTCGTCGGTGAGCGCCAGCCTGATCACCCGCCGGTCGCCTGGCAGGCTGCTGCGGGTGAGAAGCCCGGCCGCGACCAGCCCGTCGACGACGACCGTCACGGCGGGCTTGCTCGTGGCGAGCCGGCTGGCGAGCTGGCTCGACCGCTCGGTGCCGCGGGAGACGAGCTCGAGAGTGCGGAACTGCGCGAGGCCGAGGCCCGCATCGGCGCGTTTGAAGAGTCGGGCCAGCCGGACGACAGTGCGGACGGCCCGCTCGACCGACGGATCGGTCGAGGCGATCTTCGATGGTTCTACCTCCGACACAGTTCCATAGCTTAACCATCTCGGCCCAACCCGGCAAACGCTTTCCCGTGATCATGACTTTGATCATGAAAGTTTGTGGCGCTATGGCCCCGTTTCCTTCATGATCATGGCGGGCCGCGCCCGGGTGATTCCCTCGCGTGCTGCCACAGGAGCTGGCCATCGGCCGTACGGAGCGGCGAAGATAGCGACCCGTGGACCGCATTTCCTCGCCGCCGTCCCAGCCCGGCGACGTGAACGACGCCTTCGACCCGAGCCGGGCACCCCTGCGCTTCGACCAGCTACTCGCCCGGGCCGAGACGCTCGTCTGCCCCGCCCCGCCGCGCCGCGTGCTCGGCATCGTCGGAGCGCCAGGAGCCGGCAAGTCCACCGTGGCCACCGCGCTCGTCGCGGCCCTGACGGACCGGCACGGCCGCGACGCCGCGCACTACGTACCCATGGATGGCTTCCACCTCGCCAATGCCGAGCTCGTCCGCCTCGGCCGCCACGACCGCAAGGGTGCACCAGACACGTTCGACGCGGCAGGTTACGCCGCCCTGCTCCGGCGGCTACGGGACCCGGGCGAGGACGTCGTTTACGCTCCGCGGTTCCACCGGGAGATCGAGGAACCCGTCGCCGGGGCCATCGGGGTCCACCCTGACGTCAGGCTGGTCGTCACCGAGGGCAACTACCTGCTCGTGGGCGCCCAGCCGTGGTCGTCCGTACGTACTCTCCTCGACGAGGCATGGTTTCTCGACCCGCCCGCCGGCGTACGTCATGAACGGTTGATCGCCCGGCACGAGGCCTATGGGAAGTCGCCCGCAGATGCCCGCGCGTGGGCGCTCGGCAGTGACGAACGCAACG
Source organism: Actinopolymorphaceae bacterium (assembly GCA_050700915.1). Lineage (GTDB taxonomy): Bacteria > Actinomycetota > Actinomycetes > Propionibacteriales > Actinopolymorphaceae > Thermasporomyces. Next base: position 11,700 of record JBOHED010000720.1, read on the forward strand.
CCGAACTCATCGCGGCCACGAAGGTGCACGCCGACCTCGTGATCGCAGCGACCCCGTGACCTGTCAATACCTCTGACAACTCAAGGGGACTCGTCGATGGGGGTCGCGAGTCGGTAGCCCCGTTTGGTGACCGTACGAATGATCCGGGAGTCCCCCAGCCCCGCCCGCAGCCGGGCGATCGCCATCTCGACGGCGTGCCCGTCGGCACTTCGCGGCAGTGCCCGGA
>JBOHED010000721.1:0-4738 GCA_050700915.1 Actinopolymorphaceae bacterium
TGAGGTTGCTTCGCAACCAGGGGATGGAACGCAGGTACGAGAACGAAATCGTCGGCTTCAACGCACGGATGACCGACATCGCCGCGGCCATCGGTCGGGTCCAGCTGGGCCGGGTCGCGGGGTGGACCGCTCGCCGGCGCGCCAACGCCGCCGTCCTGTCTGCCGGGCTGTCCGCTGAGCTGTCCGCTGAGCTGTCGGCTGACCTGTCGGGCGGGCTGGCCGACGAGGCTCCTGGTGTGACGCTCCCGGAGGTGGCCGAGGGCGCCGAGCACGTCTACCACCAGTTCACGATCCGTACCCGCGACCGCGACACCGTACAGGCCCGGCTGAGCGAGGCGGGTGTCGGCAGCGGTGTCTACTATCCGATACCGACACACCGGTTGCCCTCGTTCGCCGACGCCGCCGGGGGCGTTGACCTACCGGTCACCGAGCGGGCCTGCCGGGAGGTGCTGTCCCTGCCCGTGCACCCGGCGCTCTCCGACGCCGACCTCGAACGCGTGGTGGCCGCGGTGTCGAAGGCGGTCTCAGCATGACTGCGGATCATCGGCGGCGCCGGGGAAGTCCGGCACGCGCACGACGGGGGAGATGACGATGGGCGTACTCCGTGCGGGCCTGGTCGGGCTCGGCATGATGGGCCGGCACCACGCGAGGGTGCTGCGTTCGCTCGACGGTGTCGAGCTGGTCGCTGTCGCGGATCCGGGCGGTGACCCGCACAAGGTCGCCGGCGGGCTCGACGTGCTGCCCGACGTCGAGAAGCTCGTCGCCACGGGCATCGACATCTGCGTACTCGCGATTCCCACCGCGGGCCACGAGGAGGCCGGTCTCGCGCTCGCCCAAGCCGGCGTACACACGCTCGTCGAGAAACCGCTGGCCAGCTCGGCGGCGGGTGCTGCGCGGCTGGCCGACGCGTTCGCCGCCGCCGGTGTGGTCGGGTGCGTCGGTCACGTCGAGCGGTACAACCCCGCGCTGCAGCACCTTCGCGCCCGCCTCGAGCAGGGCGAGCTCGGTGAGATCTACCAGGTCATCACCCGGCGGCAGGGGCCCTTTCCGAACCGGGTCTCCGATGTCGGCGTGGTCAAGGACCTCGCCACCCACGACGCCGACTCGACGGCGTGGGTGACGCGGCTGCCGTACCGTTCGGTGTCGGCGCGCACGGCACACAAGAGCGGCCGGTCGTACGAAGACCTCGTGGCGGTCGTCGCCCAACTCTCCGATGGAACGGTGGTCAACCACCTCGTCAACTGGTTGTCGCCGATGAAGGAACGCGTCACCGTCGTCACCGGCGAGCGCGGCGCGTTCGTGGCCGACACCATCGCCGCGGACCTGACGTTCCACGCTAACGGCGTACGCCCGCTGGAGTGGGAGACGATGGCGTCGTTCCGCGGGGTGACCGAGGGGGACATGATCAGGTACGCGATCGCGAAGCCGGAACCCCTGCGTACCGAACTCGCGGCCTTCCGCGACGCCGTACTCGGCCGCGCCGACGCCGAGGTCGTCGGGATGCGGGAAGGAGTGGCGATCGTCGAGGTGGCGGAGGCGATCATCCGGTCCGCCGCCGAGGGCCGCACCATCGACCTCCCCTGAACCCGCAGCTCCCGGGTGACGGGTCCCCTTCCGCAAACGCTCTGTTGGATGAGGGGCGCCCTGCGCCAATGCCGCCTTGGATGAGGGGCGCCCTGGGCCAATAGGTTCGCTTGAGGGGCGCCTTCATCCAACGGGCGCGGGCGTTCGCGGCAAGGTGCCCCTCATCCAACGGGAGTTTCGCGTGAGGGGCGCCCTCACACGAAGCCGGTCGACCCGTCGGAGAGCACTGGCAGTTTTCGCTCCCAGTGGACGTAGTCGTCGGTGGTGAGAGCGTCCTCGTCGATCTCGACACCCCAGCCCGGCCGGTCGGGACGGAGTTCGAGATAACCGTCGCGCGGCAAGTAAGGGTCCGGACACCAACGTGTGTCGCCGAGCTTGTACTCCAGAATCTTGAAGTTCGGTTGCGCGGCGGCGAAATGCACGTTGACCGCCGTGGCCAGCGGGCCCATCGGATTGTGTGGTGCGACGCTAACGTAGTGCGCCTCGGCAATTGTCGCGATCTTCCGCAGCTGCAGCAGCCCGCCGACGACACCGACGTCCGGCTGGACGATGTCGGCCCCGCGCACCGACAACAAGCTCAGGAACTCGAACGGTGAGTAGAGACATTCGCCCGTGGCAAGAGGCGCCTGCAGCTGACCCCGCAACTGCCCCCATGCGGGAATGTGTTCGGGACGGATCGGCTCCTCGAAGAACAACGGATCATAGGGCGCCAGCGCATTTCCCAGCTGGATCGCCTGGTAGGGCTCGAAGATCTTGGCGTGCGCGTCGAAGGCGAACTCCCATTCGGTGGGGCTCAGCTCGCGCAACGACGCGAAGTAGTCCGCGGCCTGCCGGCACGTCTCGCCCCAACGCCCCTGATGCAGGTCCCGCCGATAAGGGCTGAGTTTGAACGCCGTGAACCCGTACTCCTCGTACCGTCGCTGCGTCAGGTCCCGGCATTCCGCGGGGTCGGGCGCGGTGTACACGCCGCAGTAGACCCGCACCCGGTCGCGGACGTGACCGCCGAGGAGCATGTACACCGGCAGCCCGGCCGCCTTCCCGGAGATGTCCCACAGCGCCTGCTCGAGTGCCGACACGGCGGCCAGCCCGAGCGCGCCGGGCGGGAACCGCGACGACTGCAGCAGCCGGCGGACGACGTACTCCACCCGGCGCGGGTCGGTGCCACTGACCTGCTCGAAGAGATACTCCAGCAACGGGACCAGCGCCCAGTCGGGGCCGTGGTTGTAGGCCTCGCCCCATCCGCTGACGCCCTCGTCCGTCTCGACCTTGACGAGCAGTCGGGGCCGGTCGTCGACCCGTTGCATGTACGTCTTCAACGCCGTCGTCCGCATCGACCCACCTTCTCAGCACCCGACCGGCGGACGATAGAGGTCGTCCACGCGGGTAAGGGCGTCCGGGAGAGGAGTGGCAGATGAGTGGTACGCCGACAGCGACGACGGCGGAGTCGGCGTACTGGTGCGCGCTCGCGTGGCTTCCGACCGACGCCGCACCGACGCCGAACGTCCTCGTCCGCGTCGTCGGCGACCGGATCGCGGCCGTCGAGCCGGGCACGCCGTCGCCGCCACCCGGTGCGAAGGTGCTGCGCGGACTCACGCTCCCCGGCTTTGCGAACGTCCACTCCCATGCGTTCCACCGCGCCCTCCGCGGCCGTACGCACGCGGCGAGCGGCACCAGCACCGGCAGGGGAAGCGAGCCGGGCAGCTTCTGGACCTGGCGGACCCAGATGTACGACGTGGCGGATCGGCTCGACCCGGACGCCTACCTCGACCTCGCGACCGCCGTCTACGCCGAGATGGCACTGGCTGGCATCACCAGCGTCGGGGAGTTCCACTACCTGCACCACGGCCCCGGTGGAAGCAGGTACGCAGAACCGAACATCATGGCCGACGTACTCGTCACCGCGGCCCGCACCGCAGGCCTCCGGATCACCCTCCTCGACACCTGCTACCTGGCGGGCGGGATCGGCCTGCCGCTGGCCGGCGCCCAATGCCGGTTCGGCGACGGCGACGTCGACAGCTGGGCCGAGCGGGTCGAGCGGCTGCACGGCGCGTACGCCTCCGAGCCGGGTGTCGTGGTCGGCGCGGCCATCCACTCGGTCCGTGCGGTGCCGAAGGACCAGCTCCCCGGCGTCGTCGACTGGGCGGCACGGCATGACGCGCCGCTGCACGTCCACCTGTCGGAGCAACGCCGCGAGAACGACGACTGTGTCGCGGCGTACGGCGTGACCCCGACCCGGTTGCTGTTCGACGCAGGCGTCCTCTCGCCACGCACCACCGCCGTCCATGCCACCCACCTCGACGGGGAAGGCATCGGACTGCTCGCCGGCACCGGCACCACGATCTGCCTCTGCCCCACCACCGAACGCGACCTCGCCGACGGAATCGGCCCCGCCTCGACCCTCGACCGTGCCGGCTGCCCGCTGACTCTGGGCACCGACAGCCACGCCGTCATCGACATGTTCGAAGAGGCCCGCGGTCTCGAACTCCACGAACGCCTCGCCTCCGGACACCGCGGCCGCTGGTCCTCGGCCGACCTCGTCTGCACCCTCACCGAAGCCGGCCACCACGCCCTCGGCGAGGCCGGCGCCGGCGTCATTGCTCCGGGCGCCAGCGCCGACCTGGTGTGCGTACGGCTGGACTCGGTGCGTACCGCCGGCGCGACATCGCACCTTGCCGCCGACGCCGTTCTTTACGCCGCGACCGCGGCCGACGTCGACACCGTGGTGGCGAGCGGCGAACTCGTGGTCGACGACGGCGCACACGTCGGACTCGGCGACGTCGCGGCGCTGCTGGACCGGTCGATCCACGCGCTGTGAGGAACCTCAACCGCGGGACCGCATCCAGCCGGCGCCGTCGTCTTCGTCCGCTTATGGCTAGGAATGTCGGACGGACGTATATGAGGAATGTCCCACACTCCCGTCGATCCGTTCGAACCGGACGATGTTTTCCACAACCCACCTATCGGGCGATCCGGGAATTGCTCTAGGCTCCGTCTGTTTTCTTGTCCAGACGACACCCCCGGGGGTACCCACGTGAGATCGCGTCGCCTGGTCGGCGGCATCGCTGCCCTTGCCACCGCCATGAGCGGGATGGCACTGGTGGTCACAGCTGCTCCGGCCAACGCGGGCTCGTTGACGAGTCCTGTGTTCGGAAAG
>JBOHED010000722.1:0-4390 GCA_050700915.1 Actinopolymorphaceae bacterium
ACCCGAGATAGGCGAGCGACCAGGTGGCGGCGACCGGTAGGGCGAGCGCGGTCCATCGCCGGGTAGGTCTGTTCGGCGTGGCGACCGGTCTTCCTGACCGGGCATCATCGACGTGGACGGACATTGAGGATCTCCCTTCGGTGGGCGCCTGGTCCGGCGCCGTCGAGGAAGAGCCTCGCCGCGAGAGGGACGGCTTGACGTCGACCTGCGGTCGCGACCACGTACGCCGCGGGGATGACGTCATGGCTGGCGGTGGTATCGCCGGTTGGCGGGCTCTGGGGATGGGGCGAACGGCATCTCTTCGACCAGGACCGCGTGCCCGGGGCAGTCGATCCAGCGCAGCAAGGCACGCACACCACAGTCGCGGTGCCGTAGTCATGACGATCCTCTGGTGCCGGAATGTTGTGGGAAACAAGGTGGTCTCGAGCCTTTTGGTTTGATCATCATCCGGTAGAATCGTCGGTATGTTCGACCACGGGGGTGTGGACTTCTCGGCGTTGGCTTCGGCTGCGCCGGGTGCCGAGCTTGCCGCTGTGTTGTCGCGGATTGATTTGGCTGCGGTGAATGGGCATGTGCGGGTGCTGGTGATGGCGGCGTGGGAGCGGCAGTCGTCATGGGTGTCCGCGCGGTTCTACGAGTCGATGGCTTATGTGGCGCGGTCGCCGGTGTGTGAACCGGATTCTGCACCGGGGTTGTTGTCGACTTTTACCGAGTTCGCGTCCGCTGAGGTTGGTGCGGCGTTGTGCCTGTCACCACGCTCGGCCGACCGGGAACTGACGCTCGCGTTCGAACTCACCGAACGTCTGCCGGGCACCAGCAGCCAACGCCGCAAGGGTGCGATCAATCTGGGGAAGGCGCGGACCATCGTCGAAGAAACCTGCTGCCTGTCCCCTGAACTGGCGCGGGTCGCGGAAGAGTTCATCCTCGCCGCCGAAGCCGCGTCCAGGACCGGTTTGACCCGGGTGCAGTTGGTGCGGCGACTCCGCCGCAAAGTACTCGACCTCGACCCCGAAGGGTGCCGAAGAACGCCGGAAGAAGGCGCAACAAGGTAGGCGGGTCGGGTTCGGTACCGACCCCGACGGCACCGGCTACATCACCGGCCAGGACCTACCCATGGCCGGAACCGCAGCAGCGGAAGTGTTCATCAAAACCCACGCCAAACACATCCACCGCGACCGCGACGAAGCCGACCGCAGAACGTTGGCCCAGATCGAAGCAGACCTGTTCCTCGACCTACTCCGCGGCCACGGCCCCACCGCCAGCACAGCAGCAACAGCCGCCACCGACGAGGGGCCCGGTGTCGATGAGGACGACGACGTGGATGCCTGGGACGATCCGGGTGACGGCGGCGCGTGTGTCGAGACCGGAGACGAACACCTGGTGGCGAAGGTCGAACTCGTCGCCGACCTCGAAACGTGGCTCCGCCTCGCCAACAAAGCAGGAGACCTCGCCGGACTCGGCGCCATCACCCCGAAAGTGATCGACGACATCAAAAACGCCGCCGCTGGCGGATTCGAATACTGCCGCACCGTCACCCTCAACCGCAAAGTCGTCTACCACCAAGCCTCCAGCAGACGCCACAAACCCACCACAGCCCAACGCCGACTCATCCAAGCGATGCACCGCACCTGCAGCCAACCCGGCTGCTCCAGACCAGCAGTCCAGTGCGACCTCGACCATGTCGTCGAACACCGGCTAGGTGGACCCTCCTGCGCGTGCAACCTGACCCCGTTATGCAGGCGGCACCACCGCGCCAAACACGAAGGCGGCTGGTACTGGACCCAAAACCAACCCAGCCACCTCACCACACAAAGCCCACTCGGCCACACCTACACCGTCGAACCCGAGCCGCCGCTCGGCACCGAACCGCCAGGTGCAGGACCACCACCCGAGACGCAACCATCCGCCCCAACCACGCAGCCGACGAAGAACCCTGACCCCGCACCGTTCTGACATCGCCCGGCGACAGACTCGGACGGATGAAGATCACGGTTCTCCTCGGATGCAGCGCCAGACCACCCACCGGACAGGCACGCAGCGGCCACCACCTCAATGTACGTACGTCGCTCACCCGACTCGGCCAAGATCTACGGGACACGCCCTATGTCGACACGATCTAGGAGCCGGGACGGACGAGACCGGACTCGTACGCGAGAACGACGGCCTGCACCCGGTCACGGAGCCCGAGCTTCGCGAGCAGGCGCCCGACATGGGTCTTGACGGTCGCCTCGGAGAGATACATCCGGCTGGCAATCTCGGCGTTGCTGGCGCCGGTCGCCACCTCGACCAGGACCTCCCGCTCCCGCTCGGTGAGCCGCTCCAGCGGGTCGGGACCGGTGCGAGGGCCCGGGAGGTCACGCGCCACATGGGCCAGCAACCGCCTCGTCGTGGACGGTGCGAGGACCGAGTCGCCGGCGTGGACGGCGCGGATCGCAGCCAGGACCTCCTCGGCGGGTGCGTCCTTCAGCAGGAAGCCGCTGGCCCCGACCTTCAGCGCGGCGAACGCGTGCTCGTCCAGGTCGAAGGTCGTGAGGACGACGACCCGTGCTCCTTCCCGGTCACGTTCCAGTAGTCGGCGGGTCGCCTCCACGCCGTCCATCCGTGGCATGCGTACGTCCATCAGCACGATGTCGGCGGCGACGGTCGCCATCAGGTCGAGAGCCCGTGCGCCGTCGCCCGCCTGGCCGACGACCCGCATGTCGTCCTGGGAGTCGACGACCATGGCGAGGCCGGTGCGTACCAGCTCCTGGTCGTCGACGAGCACGACCCGGATCACCTCGACTCCTCCCTCGCACGCGCCGGCAGGTACGCGGAGACGGTGAATCCACGACCTTCCTGCCCACCTCTACCCAGGGCGCTCATCCGGCCTCCGGCAAGTGTCACGCGTTCGCGCATGCCCGCCAGTCCCTGGCCGCCCTCGTCCTTGCCGGGTCCCGCGCCGTCGTCGGTCACCGCGATGTCGAGTCCGCCGTCGATCCAGGTGAACCGTACCGACGCCGAGGCGTCGCGGCCGGCGTGCTTGACGACGTTCGTGAGCGATTCCTGGACCACCCGGAAGGCCGCAAGCGAGCCGGCCCGATCCAACGCGAGAGCGGTCCCTGTGGTCGTGAGCTCGACCGGCAACCCGGACGCGCGGACCCGATCCACGAGGGCCGGAACGTCATCCAGCGTCGGCTGGGGCGTCGTCTCGGCCATTTCGTCGTCCCGACGCAGAACCCCCAGGACGGTACGCATGTCGGTCAAAGCCTCCCGCCCGGTGTCGGCGACCATCGCCAACGCCTCGACGGCACGGCCAGGATCCTTCGCGGCGGCGAACCGACCGCCTTCCGCCTGGCGCACCATCACCGCCAACGAGTGGGCAACGACGTCGTGCATCTCCCGCGCGATCCGCGACCGTTCCGCCGCCGCCGCCTGCTCCGCCCGCTCGGCCCGGTCCTGCTCGGCACGCAGCGCCCGCTCCTCCAATGCGACGACGTACGCCGCCCGGATACCGCGGAACCTCCCCAAGCCCTAGGGCGCCAGGACGGCGGCGACCAGTGCCAGCAGGACGAAGAGCCGCCAGGCGGCGCTGTCCGACCCACCTTGGGCGGCCATCCAGTCCCCCGGGAACCACAGCCGGACGGTGGTGAGGCCGGCGCCCGTCAGCCCGATCACCAGGGCGATCATCGGCCACGGCCGCCGGGCGTACGCGGCGACGGCGTACAACGCGACCGGATAGACCAGGGCGCTCGGAAGCAGGATCGGCGGTACCGAGTCGGCGCCCAGCTCGGTCGCACCGGGGCCGGTGAAGCCGGGCGCGAGTACGAGGGCGAGCATCACGAGACTGCACGAGAGGTACGCCGCGACCGGCCAGGTCCGCCGGAGGGCGATGGTGAGGTGCCCCATCAGGACAAGCCCGATCACTCCGACCCTGCCGGCGAGCGGCCATTCGGCACCCCACAACAGGGTCAGGGAGGTCGGACCGATCACCAACAGGAGAGCCGCGGCGAGGACGGCGTCGCCTGCCCAGGTGTGCCGGATCACCCAGTTCTCCACGGTCGGCAGGCTCACCGACGGTCGCTCCATCCGGCCGATCCTAGGCTTCGCCGGTCGTGGCTACGTCAGCCGGCGGGCTGACGGCCGTCAGCCTCCAGGCGTACGCAGACCGTGATCAACCGGCGCGGCAGTCGGCGACTGACCCCTCAGCCCTTGATCCCCGTCGTGGAGATGCCTTCCAGGAGCAGTTTCTGAAACGCGACGAAGAACCCGAGGATCGGTAGCAGCGAGATGAACGACATGGCGAGGAGCTGCCCCCACGACGACCGACTCGTGCCGCCGACGAAGGCGGGAGACGGGTCTAGAAGCTGCCAGAAAACCCACTGCCGTCGATGTCGCGAGCGTGATCGACCGC
>JBOHED010000723.1:0-5106 GCA_050700915.1 Actinopolymorphaceae bacterium
GACATCCGCAGCTGGATCGAAACCTGGAACGATAACCCACGCCCCTACGTGTGGACCAAGACCGCTGACGAGATCCTCGACAGCATCGCCACCTTTTGTAAACGAACCTCAGGCGCGGGACACTAGGTCGCGACCTCGGCGATCGCCACCAGGTCGAGCGTCGTGTCGAGGGCGTCTTCGCCGATCCCGTTCCGCAGGGTGAAGTCCTCGACGACGAGCGTGGCGACGAAGCTCGCGAGCTCGAGGGACCATTCGACGGACGGATCGGCGAGTTGGGCTTTTACCAGGTCGCCGTGCCGGTGTTCCCAGGCGAGGATTCGATCGCCGTGGTCGAGCCCGGTGAGCTCCACCGACACGAGGCCGGCGTCCCGCAGCAACCCGCGAAGTTCCCCGGCGACGAGTTCGTGCGCGTGGCAGATGTTGCCCCGCGGAAACGTCAGGTGGTTCGGTGTCGAGAGAACGATGCGTCCGCCGGGACGGGTGACGCGTGCGCATTCGGCGACGAACGCACGCTGGTCCCACAGGTGCTCCACCGTCTGCAGGCTGACGACCGCGTCGAACGCGTGGTCGGCGTACGGAAGCGCCACCAGGTTGCCGCGGACGACCGGCACCCGCGGATACGTCCTGCGGGTGTGTGCGGTGACGTCGTGGTCGTAGTCGAGAGCCGCCACCCGGGCTCCGGTCGTACGCCTCAACAGGTCAGCGCCATAGCCCTCGCCAGCTCCCGCGTCGAGGACCCGCCACGGCGTTCCGGCGCCCGCGGCACACAACTGCCGTGCCACCCACTGGTAGACCACCTCGTGCCGACGGAACCAGTAGTTCTCGTGCCAGATCCCGGGCAGCGTGCGTTCACCGGTCAGCGGCAGTGGGTCGGGCTGCGGCAGCGGGTCGGGCTGCGTCAGTGGGTCGGGGGAGGCCATGAGCCAGGTCACCAGCTGTGCACGGTGCCGTCGGTCAACCGGTTCACGGGAAGGTACGCCGGCTGGTACGGATAGCGGGCCGCGAGCGTCTCGTCGATGTCGACGCCGAGCCCGGGTTCCTCGCCGGGATGCAGGTAGCCGTCGGCGAACCGGTAGCTGTGGGGGAACACCGCGTCGGTCACGTCGGCGTGCGGCATGTACTCCTGCAGCCCGAAGTTCGGGATCGCGACGTCGAGGTGGAGCGCCGCGGCCATGCACACGGGCGAAAGGTCCGTCGCGCCGTGCGAGCCCGACCGCACGTGGTAGAGCGCGCAGTAGTCGAAGATCCGCCGTAGGTGGGTGATCCCGCCCGCGTGCACGACGGTAGCGCGGATGAAGTCGACGAGCTGTTCTGCGACCAGCTGCTGGCAGTCCCAGATCGAGTTGAAAACTTCGCCGACGGCGATCGGTGTCGTCGTGTGCGTACGGATCAGCCGGAAGCCTTCCTGCAGCTCGGCCGGGACCGGATCCTCCAACCAGTGCAGGGCGTAGTCCTCGACCCGCTTGCCGAGCCGCGCCGCCTCGATCGGCGTCAGCCGGTGATGGACGTCGTGCAGCAGGGTGAGATCGGGCCCGAACCGGTCGCGTACCGCCTCGAACAACTTGGGTACGTCGGTGAGGTACCGCTGCGTGGACCAGGTGGCCTCGACCGGGCGCGGACCCGCACCGGCCGGTTCGTACGGCGTGGAACCGCTGTGTACGCCGTACATCCGCTCGATCCCCGGGATCCCGCACTGCACCCGGACGGCGCGGTAGCCGAGGTCGACCAACCGCGCCACGTCGTCGACGGCCTCCGGCACCGTCTCGCCGTTGGCGTGGCCGTAGACCTTGACGCCCTCGCGGCTGCGTCCGCCGAGCAGTTGGTAGACGGGCAGGCCGGCGAGCTTGCCCTTGATGTCCCACAAGGCGGTGTCGACGGCGGCGATCGCAGCCATCGTGACGGGCCCGCGCCGCCAGTACGCACCCTTGTAGAGGAACTGCCAGGTGTCCTCGATCCGCTGGGCGTCCCGGCCGATCAGCAGCGGGCAGACGTGGTCGCAAAGGTAGCTCGCGACGGCGAGTTCGCGGCCGTTGAGTGTCGCGTCACCCACGCCGGTCAGGCCGTCGTCGGTACGAATCTTGAGGGTGACGAAGTTGCGGCCAGGACAGCAGACGATGACCTTGGCGTCGACGATGGTCGTCATTTCGGCGGTGCTTCCTTGACTTCGGCCACGAGCTGCGTGGGGTTGACGAACCTCAGCGCGACCAGGAGCAGCACCAGCATCGACCCGGTGTAGATGATCGCCATGGCGTCGACGGACTGTTGGGCGCGGATGCCGGCCGCGGAGATGGAGTAGTAGAGCGCGACGACAAGCGTCTCCGATCCTGGACCAGCGGTGAGGAAGGTGAGCTCGAACGTCCCCACCGTACGCACCAGGACGAGGATGCACGACGCGAGGATCCCTGGCGCGAGCAGCGGACACAGGATGCGGATCAGCACGGCGCGTGTCGTGGCTCCACACATCCGGGCCGCGGCCTCGATGTTCGGATCGATCTGTTCGATGAACGGTGTGAGTACCAGGATGAGAAACGGCACCGCCGGGACGAGGTTGGCGAGCACCACACCGATCAGCGTCCCCGCCAGGTGGTACTTGTAGAGCGCGGTCGCGAGCGGCACACCGTAGGTCATCGGTGGGATCACGATCGGCAGCAGGAACGCCAGCATCACCAGGCGCTTGCCGGGGAAGTCGCGTCGGGCAAGCACATAGGCCGCCGGCACCCCGATCAACGCCGACAGACCCACGACCGCGGCGGAGACCTCCAGCGTCACCAGGAGCACGGAGAGCAACCCGAACTCGCCCCACGCCTGGGTGTACCACTGCGTGGTCCAGCCTTCCGGAAGCCACGTGTCGAACCACCGGGTCGCGAAGGAGCTCGCCAGCACGGCGCCGAAGACACCGACCAGGTTGACGAGGAAGAAGCCGACGATGCCGAGGACCAGCCAGCCGAGCGGGCTGGCGACGAGCCGTCGTTGGCGCCGGCCCGACGGGTGGAAGTCGGACCGCTGTTGTCGCTTGGTAGACCGACGTTCGGCGCGCTCGCGGCGGGCCGACGCCCGGATCTCGGTCGCGCCGCCCGTGACCATCACACCCGCCCCCTCTTCGCGCCGCGGTACAGCTGGGACCGCCAGCCGAGGATCGCCGCGATGACGACGAGTTCGACGGCACCCATCACCATCGTGATCGCCGCCGCCATCGTGTAGTCGTACTGCTCGAACGCGGCCTGGTAGGCAGCGATCGAGATGACACGGGTCTCACCCGCCGGCTCGCCGACGAGCACAGCGGACGGGAAGACCGAGAACGCGAGGACGAAGTTGAGGCAGAACACGATCGCCAGCCCCGGCGCGAGCAGCGGCAGCGTGACATGCCGGAACCGCTGCCAGCGACCGGCACCGAGGGTGGCCGCGGCGCGTTCGAATATCGGGTCGATGCCGGTGAGGTAGGAGTGCGTCAGGAGAAAGGCGAACGGGAATCCGGTGATGATGAGGGAGAAGAACACGCCCCAGTAGTTGTGGATCAGCTGCAGGGGCTCGTCGACGAGACCGAGCGTGCGCAGCGTGCGGTTGAACCAGCCGGTCGGGCCGAGATAGGTCAGCAGCCCTTCCGCGGTGAGGACCGTCCCGAGCGTGACCGGCACGACCAGGAGCGTCGTGAGCGACCGCTGCCCGCGGAACCGGCCACGCAACCGGTACGCCACCGGAACGGAGGCGACGACGTTGACCGCAGTCGCCGGGACGGCCAGCCACAGTGTGGTGGCGATCGTGTCGCGCAGGTGCGGATCCGCCCAGAACCGCTGGAAGTTGGCGAACCTGCCCCCGGCCTCCGGCTGGAAGGACAGTCCCACGCCGTAGCAGAACGGATAGACGAACAGCGCGCCGAAGAACAGCGCGGCGGGAATCAGCAGGTACAGCACCCGGTCGATGCCGTGCTCGGCCAGCCGATGGCGAAACGCCGGCTTGCCGTCCTCGGCGTCGCCCGTCCCGAGGGCCGCCTGGTCGTCGTAGGTCAACGGTGACGTCCCCCGGGGGTGTCGCCGCGGGTACCCGACGGATAGACGAGAAGCCGCTCCGGACGGATCGTCACCTGGACCCGGTCGCCGGGAGCCAGCCGCTGCGGCGTCAGCAGATGGATCCGGGTGCCGTCCGGTGTCCTGCCCTCGACGGCGAGTTCGCGGCCCTGGTATTCGCAGACCTCGATGCGGACCTCGATGCCGTTGTGTACGCCCCACTGGTTGGTCGTGGCCTTCGCCCCAGGTGCGCCCGGGGGAGGAGCCGGACCTTCGCCGGTCTGGCCCTGGCCGCCGGTCTGCCCTTGGCCGCCCGCCTGGCCCTGGCCGCCCGGCCGCACCTGGTGGCCCTGGTGGCCTTCGGGGGACGTCCCGCGTGGAGCTCGCCACTCCGGCTGCGAACCGTGCGGATCGACGCCCGGCCTGGTCACCACCAGGTCCTCCGGTCGCGCCATCGCGACCACGGGATCGCCGACGGTGAGCCTGGACTGTGCGGCACCGTGCAGCGCCCAGCCGTTGCCCGCCACGAGAACGCCGCCGCGCCCGTCGATCGCGTGGACCCGCAACTCGAAGACGTTGCGGTAGCCCATGAAGTTGGCGACGTAGCGGTTGACGGGCTGGCTGTAGAGCTGCTCCGGGGTACCGATCTGCTGCGTACGCCCCTCCCGGAGGACGACCAGCCGGTCGGCGAGTGACAGCGCCTCCTCCTGGTCGTGCGTGACGTAGATCGTCGTCAGTCCGAGCCACTGGTGGAGCCCGCGGATGTCGGTACGCATCTCCATCCGAAGCCGGGCGTCGAGGTTGGACAGCGGCTCGTCCATCAACACCAAGGCCGGTTCGAGCACAATCGCCCGCGCGATCGCCACCCGCTGCTGCTCGCCGCCGGAGAGTTGGTCCGGCAGCTTGTCCGCGTGCTCCTCCAGGCGTACGAGCGCCAGGGCGTCGTTGACCCGGCGACGGAGGTCCGACTCAGGGATCTTGCGCATGGCCAGGCCGAAGCCGATGTTCTTGCGTACGGACATGTGCGGGAACAACGCGTAGTTCTGGAACACCATGCCGAAGCCGCGCCGCTCCGAGGGCACCGTGTCGATGCGTTCGGCGT